>PYCK01000239.1 GCA_009649835.1 Candidatus Methanocomedens sp.
GTATAAAATATGATATTGGCCGATTTATCCATTTTACACGTTTTTCAATGGGATTAAGCAGATAATCAACTGCTATGTGTACCCAAAGCCCTTGAAGTTTCTTTGTCTCATCCTCTCCACATTCACTATGACAATTACGAAGTGCTTTTAATTTGGATGTGAGCTTGTGTTACACAATAGAACTTTTTAATTTTTTATGATATTCAGTAATTAGGTCTTTCTCAAGGTTTCTGATGAAATGTACCTGACATATCTGTTGAGGAATATCCAGAAAAATCTTTGAACTACTCAACGCAAGACCTTTTGCCATATCTCGAACTATGACAAGGGGTGACCCATATGTTATTTTGAATTCTGATAAAAACGGATTTACATGCTCTTCAGCTTCAGAAGGTATTAAATCCGCATCAATCACCATGTTATCATATCCCTCTTGTAGCACAAAGACAACTCTCCCGCCTGCCCTATGAGTTCCATCCATATGGGGAATCATGCCGCCTTTGCGTTCAATCAATGCCTTTATTTCTTCGCACTTATTCTTGTGAAGTTGCTTGAAAAGCAAAATGAAGTCAAGGCTTCGGTTCGATATAGTCCCTGTTGAGAGGTATATGCCCTTTGTTACGAGAAATGCACGTATTTCATGACGTTTCATGCCCAGACGCCAACGAAGAAGTCCAATCAATATAATCACGTTGAGGTCAGTATTGCATTTTGGTATTAGCGGTGCTTTAGTTGCACCTTGAATTGAGAAATATTCGTCTGAGTGGTCTTTACAAGCCAAGACTTTTACTCTGGCAGGTTTCGTTCCATGGAGGGTTGTTATTTGTCGTGTGTAGGTGTAGTTGACTGTGAGTCTTTGACTGCAGGTTGTACATCGTTCTTTCTTTTTCTCGGAAACACCAGGTGAAGGCGAGTTTTTTTTTCATCAAGATTGTGACGAATAATGATTTCTTTGATTTCTTTGCGTTCTACGGATTTGCCCATCCCATCGAGCATGAGATAGATATCATCTGCAGAGATGGTGTCACTAAGAATTAGTTGAGCTAAATATCCGAAATGAATTTTTTCAATGTTGAACGAACTTGGTTCAGGAAGGCTGTTTGGGTCACTACCTAAATACCGTACATGATGCTGGATTACTTTTTTTCCACGTCGTTCGTTCCATACTTCGGCATATCTTATTTTGTCGCCTTGCTTGATTTTGCGGATGAAGGTTTTGTGTTCAGTCATATTTGTAATGTATATACACTACAAATATGTTAACTTTTTCTGTTTGGATAATGGATCAATTTTGGGGTGCAGGCTAAGCTTTTTTAGTTAGAAAAATGAGGGGGAAATTTACGAAGTTGCAAGCCTAACTTGACGCTATAGTAGATTTCCATGTATGTATGCACAAAATTCAACGAAATTAAGATGTTAACTTCGTGTGTTGGAAACTCTCAGAGCTTCAAGGTATCGTGAAAAGTTGTTATGGGGACTGCCTGTTTTATACTAATTGACCTCGGATTGTTTGATGCACTTGCAATGCAACTGCAGGCAATCTCTGAATATCTGTCTGTTCCTGCAAGCGGTCTGCCGATAATCGCAGCGCAGTTCGCAAGCTGCAGCATATACGATTGCAGGCAACATGCTGACAGGTGGGATCCTGAGCAGTAGGGACATAGTGATCACACTTTTTTTCATCGTCCTGTTCTTTTGACACCCCGTTGGTGGAAAAAGAAACATAGGGCCCCATGTAACTTGTTTTTGTACAAATTATTCAGTATAATGCATATTTCGCGCAATCATGCATAACATATATATACAATAACCAGCATATGTAAGTATAAGGCTACACATGTTGTGTGGCAGATATATACGCAACAGATTGAATAAACAAAGGTGAAGAAAAATGAGAACTAGAACAATTGCACTCCTGCTTGCAGCACTTGTCCTTGGCACAGTTGGGGCCGGTGTCGTAAGCGCAGGAACGAATGACGCTCAAACCGGCAATAGCTGGTACGACTGGATGGCAGACCACATGGGATTTGGCAGAGGCTACGGCTATGGCATGATCGGTGATGCACCCGGATTATGCGGAGGATACGGTAGCTACGCACCGGTTGCACCAGGATATGAGACCAATGCTCAGGAAGTAACAGTCCAGACTGTTGAAGATGCACTCGAGATCGCACAGGATCAGATCGATAGCGATGTATCGGAAAACAACATCTACCAGATGGGCAGATGGTGGATCGTTTACTACACAGATGATAACGGTACTATCGAGCAAGCTTACATCGATGCTTTCACAGGTGAAGTAGTGGAAGAGTTTAATACAGCAACCCAGCAGGCATATGGGCCTGCAAACACCCGATCCTACCATGGTGGAATGGGCTACGGCATGGGCTACGGAATGATGTATGGCTACTGAGCCATATGTCACCATTTTGTGAAAATCGTTACGGACGCCATCCTGGCGACAGTAGCCGCCTGGATACTACTCAATTTCCGATTAGAAATCGGAGGCATGACTAAAATTGCAGATGGAACAGAATGAATAAAGAGGTGTAAAAGATGGAAACAACTGAAATGACATTTGATGAAGCAAAAGAGATTCTACAAAAATGGTACCAATACCATGTGTCGCGGATTGACATTGTGATGAACTAATATGAATAATGATTTCAATGGTATCAATCCTACAACAATAATAAAAGACAGTAGATATTCTCGTTACTTAATACAAAACGAATTTGTTTTAGAAATGGCAACATACGACAACATATTTCTACAGTTTAGAGAAATACATAATATGTTGGATGATTTGGGTCAGATTGAACGGCATAGTCAAAGGTTGCGACGGCACACCCAACCGCAGCAGAGCTGTGGGGTATAGTTATTAAGATAAAATGAACGGATTAAATAGTTCTAAAATACGAGGTGAGAAAAATGATGGGTTATGAAATCTACGGCGGTTCTGGAATGGGCGGTTTTGGTCTAGGGTTCATAGGCCTGATCATCAATATCATCATACTTTTTGCGATAATATGGGCAGTATCATCCATGTTTAACAACAGGCGTGATAGTAGAGATAACGATTCAAGGATCGTAAGACTTGAAAGAGACACCAAACACACAAGAGATACGCTTGAAAAGATACTCAAAAAACTTGAATGATTCCGTTCAATTGGGCTTTCAATGCAAATAAAGATGTGAGGGAATGCATAAATGCGAAAGAATAATACCCTGCAAAGCATGATACTTCATGAGGCAAAAGCCCAAATATTACAGCGAGGTGAATAATTTGGCATACAATTCGATGATGGACATGATGTATGGCACAGGATACAGCCCATACAGTTCGGTATTGAGCTTTATCCTGAATATTGTTATTATATTGGTGATCGTAGGTGTGGTAGTCGCACTGTTAAATAAGTCCAATTTTGTCGGATCCGGCAGCAGTGACCGCCTGACGAGAGTCGAGAAAGATGTGGACGATATCAAGAGAATGGTAGAGGATATTAAAAACAAACTTGATGAGATCTAATTCCCATTTGCATTATTTTCCAGATCAAGCGTTAGCATTGTCTAACCGGGTTTTAGTATGACAAAAACACTGCAGCAGATCGTAAATATAGGCGAGGCTATTTCGCACCCACTCAGGTTGAAACTCCTGTACATGCTCTCTGAGCGTGAGTGGTATGTGTACGAGCTTGCCAAAGAGTTGAATATTTCACGACAGGTGCTGTATCTTCATTTAAAACGACTTGAAAAAGCAGATTTTGTAGAAAGCGACCTGCGACTTGAAGATAACGATATGCGGGCAAAGAAATTTTTTAAGTTGAAGGGATTTGAGGTTGAACTTGGAGCGGATGACCTTACACCGTTATTCGAGTAAAAACAAGAGTGATTCATGGCTTTGATCTTATTAACCTGAATACATCCCTGAGTGCCAGATGCTTTTCTTCAACTACCGAAAGCCCTGCCTTTTTGATGTTTTCTACAGTCTTACGGTTCAGGTTCACACCCATAAAGAACACTGAGATCGGATTCAATACGTTTTCGAGAAATGTGAGCATACGATTGCTGCTTCGCATGTGCTCAAGATTTATCACTAAACCATCCGGCTTACAAACCCGCCGCATCTCGCGAAGTGCTGCAACCGGATTCGGTATGGAACAGAGCACAAAAGTTGTTATGACGTAGTCAAAACTATTGTCAGCAAAGGCGAGTAATTCTGCGTCCATCACCTGAAGTGAAATATTATCCATCCCAGCCATGCGCTTTTTTGCATGTTCCAGCATTTTTGGACTGATATCAATTGCTGTTACTTTGCAGTCCTTTGGGTAGTATTCAAGGTTCTTTCCGGTTCCGGTACCAACCTCCAGCACACTACCATGCAGATCAGATAGTACTGCACGTCGCCATTTTCTGAAAAGGAATAGTTCAACAGGCGCTTCCATCAGGTCGTAGATGGGTGAGATCCGGTCGTATTTTGAAAGCACTGACATTAGAAAGATATTGGTCGTTATAGGTTATGATTGTAATGTCCGGGAAACGATTTTATGATCGATTATGTGGCAATTACTAACCCCTCTTCTTACCCCACACCAGTGCTACCAGGTCAAACATTTCCCACTGCACATTAAATCCATCAGCGGCCCTAAAAGCATCCTTCAGCCCTGATACATCAACATAAGTAGCTGTTCGCATCTCAACAAAAGTATGGAAGATCTCCAGCAGTACCTTCTTTGAGAACCTGGTTTGCTGCACCACATCCATAACCGCAATCTCTCCAAGCGGCCCCAGTACCCTGAACATCTCACTCATCACATCACAAGGTTGTGCCACCTCATGCATGGCAAAACTTGAGACCGCAGCATCAAAAACCCCATCCTTGAAAGGCAGTCTGTGCGCATCGGCAAGCACAAAATCCCCTTTCGACTTGGCCCTGGCACGTCTTATCATATCAATAGAAATATCAGTACATACCAGGTCAACCACACCCAGGCGCTCAGCCAGGTATCCCGTACCCGAGGCCATATCCAGTACACGGTTGCCTTTTTTTATCTCGATCTTTCCAAGTAACTGGTTCCTCAGCCTGTCATACTGTCCCATCATTGCAATCCTTGCCCCAATATCGTAAATAGGTGCAAGGAACTTAAAAAAACCATGACTTGCTACTTTTTCCATATTCTTCGTCCTGTTAATATCCCGCATAATTATTAATACCATACTATAGTTAAAGGTAGGATGGTAAAATGAGGTTCAAGAATAAAAAAAACACACTGGCAGCTTTAGGTATACTTTTCCTGTTAGCCGGTATAATAATATCACTGGATGGCCAGGATGGTTCTTCTTTCATCTATTTCGGTGTTGGGACATTGACTGCCACCCTGCTGTACTATGGCATCGTCGCAGGCAGGCCCCAGATATCGGCGTTCATTGTTGGTCTTATTATACTGCATACAGGAGTCCTGTTGATAGTGAAAGGCGAATTAATATACCCAAGTGAGTTTGGATTGATTACATTCGTTTCAGGAATTCTGGTACTGCTCAATTCAGGTTTTTCAGAATATATGCGGGACAGGAAGAAAAAGAACTGACATTCATTTATTCAATATGATGGTCCTCACGCAAGACCTTCAATAATCCCAGAACCGAATAACCGGCCCTGGTAATACCCATACTCCTGCTATCAGTATCAGTACCTGCAAGATACAGGTTCGTGACAGGTGTCCTGGTATCTGCAAAGTAGCCATTAATGGTCACAGCAGCCTTTTCGGGAATAGTATACTGGTAGTGGGTCATATCGATATGATCCTCGATACCAGGCAGTGCAGTCAGTATGGTATTATACATCCGCTTCCTGTCTTTTACCAGTGGTACAGACTCATCAACAATGAAAGTGAACCCGACAAGCTGCTTGCCCGGAGGTGCCAGTGATTTATCGTAGTTGCTAATCGGCATGGCCCAGAAAGCCCTGCGCTTGAACCATACTTCTGAGCCAGTGTAGTCGAACTCAGGTAACTTTGTATCAAGACCCAACCATATTGTCATACTATGGGTCTGCACTATCCTGCCAATATCCTGTATATATGATGATGGCAGATTATCCGTAAGTGCAGGCAGGTCCTTTGCAAAGCCTGTAAAAACCACAACATCAGCCTGGTAAGTCCCTTCAGGGGTGACCACTTCTTTCACAACCCCTTGTGTGGTATTTATTCCTGTCACCCTGGATGAAGTCTTTATTTGAACAGAATCATTCATGGAAAATAAAACTGCATTCAAAAACGCCTTAAGACCCTTGCGCGGATATGCCTGGGAATACCCAATATCATTATTGCCAAGCCTGCTCAGGATCGATAGGTGTCCCTTCAACTGGCTCACAGTAAGATGATTTGCAAGTAAGGCCATATAGGATTTGGCGATATCTTCATTCTCAAGGAATTTCTCTGGCACACTATCCCGCATATAACCACTGCCTGCCAGCACCCTGTGTACTGAGGTCTCATACATGGACTTACCAGACAATGAGTAACACATAGCATTGATAAAATCCAGTGAATCCTCTGAAAGCCCACCGGGCAGGTAATCATATACTGACTGGTTGCTAAGGTCAGACCCAAGCGTGGACTGGGTAAAAGCCTTTGTAATGGACTGGCTGAGCAGCAACCGGTCCATTTTTGGCAGGACATCGAATGTGGCAAACTCCTTTAAGTTGGACGGTATCTTTGACAATCCGTTTGGAGTCCTGACGTGATAAGCCCCGTGATCAAGGAACATAGGGGTATAATCGAAATATGTATCAATAAGACGGCGCAGCGGCCCGACCCGCAGGTGGGTTATCGCATGGACACCCGTGTCCACCTGGAATCCATTTACATCGTAACTATTGCAGTTTCCACCCACATAACTATGTTTTTCAAGGACAAGTACCTTTTTCCCATGTTTTGAAAGCGTCATAGCAGACATCAGGCCGCTAATACCGCCACCAACTACAATCACATCATAATCGGCCATATTGTATCCAGTAATAATAATGATCAGACCTTAAAATCTTTTTCGGCAATCCCGTTGTCAGTCCCGTTGTCAGTCCCGTTGTCAGTCCCGTTGTCAATCCCGTTGTCAATCCCGTTGTCAATCCCGTTGTCAATCCCGTTGTTAGTCCCATTGTCAATCCCGTTGGTAATCCCGTTAATAATTGCATCATAGCGCTGGCATACACGCTTAACAATGTCATCCACAGCATTCTGGTGTGAGGGCACCAGTATATCCGCACCTGATGATACATCTACTCCCTCACTTGATAATCCATAGTCAGGGGCTACCAGCAGCCCGCCGGCAGATACATTGAGCTTCATATCGGTGATGAGCCGGGCCACCATATCGGTAGCAGGCTTCACCCTGGTAGTAATGCCAAGGGTTTTGGATAAATATTGTTCCTTTAATTCGCTTACCTTTTCAACTGCTGCTTTTACCTTGTCCTTATTGCCAAGAGGTGAGAGTTTTTCTATGGTCCCAAGCAGGTCATCGAAAGTAACAGCCTGCACCTCTATGATCTCTCCATTAAAGTATTCGGCAACCTTCTCCCCGTACCCCTTTGATATCACCAGCTTGCTCACATCTTTTATTCGCTGGATATCTTTCTCTGTGGGTTTATACGGCTCCACAACCTTGAAATTATCAATACCCAGCAAGAACATAAGGGACAGATATCCCATTGTAACACCTACGGTAGGCTTCACACCCAGCCACTTGTCAAGCCCGGTCTGCCCTTGCTCGGATACCAGCTCGATGATCTTCTGTTTGACATACTCAGGATCACTGGATTTTAGCCCGAAATATTCGGCAAATCCCTGTGTGGTGGCAAGTATCCGGCTCCTCCCTTCCGGGCTCCTGCTTATCAGTCCCCTGGCCTCCAGTTCCTTTACATGGTCATAGGTGGCATTGCCGCGTTTCTCTACCAGGTCGCTCTGGAGCAGTGGCTGGTGGTAGGCTATCATGGAAAGGGTCCGAAGCACTGGGGATGGCAGTTCCTTCGGGGCCACACTCCTGACCTGGTCTGCATATTCAGGTTTGACCTGCATTACGTACTTACCTTCCACTTCAAGGATATCCAGTCCGGATTGCCGCTTATGGTATTCCTGTATGAGTGAGAGCACAATAGCACGGGTTTTTTTCTTTTTACTTACCAGTTCCTTTAATGTGGCAAGATCTACCGGTCCGCCTGCAGCGAATAATGCAGCCTCTATTATCTCACGGTCCCCTATGAACATACCCCCGGTGAATCGGGATACCTGATATATAACTCACCGAATAGTTCTTCCTGTTCAAGCCATATCTCCTTATTTGTTGCAAGGAACAGTAGTGAGATATAGGTCATCAGTTTATTTGAACGGTCCCCGGACAGCAGTTCACTAAGCGCGATATATGTCCTGTCTTCCAGGATGCTGCTAAGTGTTTCCCTCATTGTGTCCACCCTGCCTTCGATATCCTCCTCATGGGCGACATTCAGTACCTGTTCAGTGGTCGGCCGGGCCAGTTCGATGGTCTCCCTCGCTTTTTTACGGATGGTCTTTCGCCGTTCGACCACTTCTGCTTTCTCCAGCTCAAGTATCAGTTCATCCAGTGTGACCGAGCGCTGGGAATAGCGCCTCACAGGTGGTTTGGGTACAGGATACTCGTCCACATCAAAAAAGTCCAGATCATCGACCCACGAATCATCCTCAATAACAGGTTCCTCCACCAGGATATTGGACTTCATGCGCAGCAGGATAGCTGCATAATGGAGTGTCCTGCCTGATATCCTTAGATCCATACGCTCCAGTTTATCAATATGGTGCAGGAACTTATCAGTTATTTCCACTATATCGATGTTCCAGGGATTTATCTCCCCTTCACGGACAAGGTTCACCAGTATCTCAACAGGCTCTTCATAAATATCCTGTGCATCCTGACCCACAGGTAAATAGTCATAAGTAAATGGTATCTCAACTAATTCTTCCATTCAGTTCATCCCCTCTGAAATCCAGAATTCTTGTAATATTGTGTAATCTTGTTAATCTTGTAATATTGCAATACTATAATATATTTACGCTGTTATTATATATTATCTTTTCCAATACCGTTATCCTCGCCAACGACCCTGGCTACTGCCATCACTTTATCTCCGGGTTTGACATTCATTATCTTGACACCCTGGGTATTTCGTCCCTGCACCCTGATATCAGATACAGGCACCCTGATGATGATACCGTCCGATGTTGTTATCATCAGTTCATCCGATTCATTAATGGCCTTAACATCCACGACAAGACCGTTGCGGATACTGGATATAATGGTTATTACACCCTGGCCCGCCCGGTTCATTTTCCTGTATTCATTAAACTCAGTACGCTTACCAAAACCGTTCTCGGTGATCGTAAGCAGGGTAGCATCGTCTCTTACGATGTCCATTCCTACCACGTAATCATCAGCCACAAGCCTTATGCCTCTGACACCACGGGCCCCCCTTCCGGTAGGCCGCACATCAGCCTCTGAGAAACGTATGGCTTTACCATGACGGCTGCCGATGATAATATCCTTGGTGCCGTCAGTAAGCTTAACTGTCTCAAGTTCATCACCTTCATCAAGGGTAATAGCTATTATTCCGCCCCGCCTGGGGTTTTTGAAAGCCGACAGTTCGGTCTTCTTGACTACTCCGAACCTGGTGGCCTTGATGATGTACTGGCCGCTTTCAAATGTCTTAACAGGTATCTGGGCAGTGATCCTCTCCCCGCTGTCCACCTCTATGAGATTGATTATAGCCTTGCCGCGGCTCTGCCTGGATGCATCGGGTATCTCATAGACCTTTTTCCAGTAAACCCGGCCCGTATCTGTGAAGAACAGGATGTAATCATGGGTCGAGGCTAAAAACAGGTCTTCCACGAAATCGGCTTCCTTGGTGTCCATGCCTATGACACCCCTGCCGCCCCGCTTTTGCTGCCTGTATGTATCCACAGGCATACGCTTGATATACCCGCTGTTGGAGATGGTGACCACTACGTCCTCCACAGGTATCAGGTCCTCATCTTCCAGGTCCACGCCGCCTTCTACTATCTGGGTGCGCCTGGCGTCCCCGTATTTGTCCCTTATGGAGGTTAACTCCTCTTTGATGACATTGAGTATCTTGTTACGGTCTGCCAGCAACTCAAGCAGCCATTTGATGGTTTCCATCAACTCCTTATGCTCATTGTCTATCTTTTCACGCTCAAGACCTGTGAGTTTTTGCAGCCTCATATCAAGGATGGCTTTTGCCTGCTCCTCACTAAGTTCAAAATTAGCCATAAGCCCGTTTCGGGCTTCTTCCACTGTCTTGCTTGCACGGATCAGGGCTATGACCTGGTCGATATGGTCCAGCGCTATCTGCAGACCCTCAAGTATATGGGCGCGCTTTTTGGCCTTTTCAAGTTCGAACTGGCTGCGGCGTGTAATGACCTCCACGCGGTGGTCTATGAAATACTGGATGAGCTGCTTTAGGGTGAGCACCTGGGGCTGGCCGTCCACCAGTGCCAGGTTGATGATACCGAAGGTGGATTCCATCTGGGTATGTTTGAATAACTGGTTCAGCACTACATCAGCATTGGTGCCCCGGCTTAGTTCCATCACGACCCTGATGCCGTCTTTGTCTGACTCGTCCCGCAGATCTGAGATACCTGATATCTTCTTATCCCTGACAAGTGATGCGATATTTTCTATCAATTTGGCCTTGTTCACCTGGTAGGGCATCTCATCGATGATGATGCTCTCCTTGTTCTTGTGCTCCTCGACAGAGGTCTTTGCACGTATCTTCACGATACCGCGCCCGGTCTTATATGCACTGTGGAAGCCTGAGCTGCCGAAGATGTAGGCACCTGTCGGGAAATCCGGACCCTTGACAACACCCATCAGTTCCTGTAGCTCAACCTCAGGGTTGTCGATGGTCATGGTCACGGCATCTATGATCTCTGAGATATTGTGGGGCGGCATGTTGGTAGCCATACCCACGGCAATACCTGTACTGCCGTTTATGAGTAAATTAGGGAATTTTGCAGGCAAGACTGTGGGTTCTTTCAGGCTGCCGTCATAGTTGGGTACATAGTCCACTGTATCCTTGTCAATATCGGCCAGCATTTCCTCAGCGATGCGGTCCATGCGCACCTCGGTATAACGCATGGCTGCAGCAGCGTCGCCGTCAATGGAGCCAAAATTTCCCTGGCCGTCGGCAAGGGTATATCGCATATTGAAATCCTGGGCCAGCCTCACCATAGTGTCATAGATTGCGGCATCGCCGTGTGGGTGGTACTTACCCATGACATCACCCACTATCCTGGCAGATTTCTTATAGGGCTTGTCATGGGTCATGCCCTGGTCCTGCATACCGTACAGGATGCGGCGGTGTACGGGTTTCAGGCCGTCGCGCACGTCAGGCAGTGCCCGTCCCACGATAACGCTCATGGAATAATCGATATACGAGGTCTTCATCTCGTCCTCGATATTAATAGGGACAATATTCTCAGTAGGCTCCTCTTCGCCGTTGACCTCTTCTTCCATACCGGGTTCTTCTATGCCAGATTCTTCTATATCCTCCCGCTCATCCGGGTGTTCAGATGTCAAGGTTCTTCACCTCCCTGGCATGCTGCTCGATGAACAAACGCCTTGGCTCCACCTTATCACCCATAAGTATAGTGAATATCTCATCCGCTTCCATGGCATTCTCAAGCATGACCTGCACCAGTGTCCTGGTATCCGGGTCCATGGTGGTATCCCACAACTGGTCCGGGTTCATCTCACCCAGGCCCTTGAAACGCTGGATACCTGCACCCTGACGCCCCATCTCTTCAAGTTTCTGCTCAAGCTGGGCATCGCTGTACACATAATGTGTGGCCTTCCCCTTCTTTATACGGTACAGGGGCGGCTGTGCTATGTACACATATCCTATCTCGATAAGCGGGCGCATGTACTGGTAGAAAAAAGTAAGCAGCAGTGTCCTGATGTGGGCACCGTCCACATCGGCATCTGTCATAATGATTATCTTGTGGTACCTGGCCTTCTCTATATCAAAATCGTCACCCAGGCCCGTACCTATAGCAGTTATAAGAGCACGTATCTCAAGGTTATTGAGTATCTTGTTCAGCCTGGCCTTCTGGACGTTGATTATCTTACCCCGAAGTGGCAGTATGGCCTGGAAATTACGGCTTCTGCCCTGCTTGGCAGAACCGCCTGCACTGTCGCCCTCTACAAGGTAAAGTTCACACTTTGATGCATCCTTTTCGCTGCAGTCAGCCAGTTTACCTGGCAGCGAGGATATCTCAAGTGCGCTTTTGCGCCTGGTCAGTTCGCGGGCCTTGCGTGCGGCTTCCCTTGCCTGGGCCGCCAGCACCGATTTGCTGATGATATTCTCTGCTTCCTTTGGATGCTCTTCCAGGAACTCGCCCAGCCCCTCACCCACCAGGGTCTCCACAATACCCTTGACATCGCTGTTGCCCAGCTTGGTCTTGGTCTGGCCCTCGAACTGGGGATTGGTTAACTTGACACTGATAATGGCTGTCAGCCCTTCCCGTATATCCTCACCCGAAAGCTTGGCCGCACCCTTGACCAGACCATGCTCCTTTGCATAATCATTGGCCGTCCTGGTCAGGGCCGCCTTGAAACCGCTAAGATGCGTGCCCCCCTCATGGGTGTTGATGTTATTGGCAAAAGTGAACACGGTCTCTGTATAACTGTCATTATACTGGATTGCGATCTCCACCTGGGTACTGTTGCGGGACTTCTGGAAATATATAGGCGGCTGGTGCAGTGTGGTCTTATTCTTGTTCAGGTGCTCCACAAAAGCCACGATACCACCTTCATAATGGAACAATTTCTCGTCCCCTGTGCGCTCATCCTTGATCTTGATCTTGACGCCCCTGTTCAGGAATGCCATTTCGCGCAGGCGTTTGGAGATGGTCTCAAAACTTATGTCAACAACCTCGAATACCTCGTAATCGGGCTTGAAGGTCATTTTTGTACCTGTCAGCTCTGAAGTACCCCGTACCTCAACATCTCCCATGGACTTGCCGCGCTGGTACCTCTGGAAATAGATATTGCCATTGCGGTACACCTCGGCCTCCATCCATTCGGACAGGGCATTGACCACTGACACGCCTACACCATGCAGGCCGCCAGAGACCTTGTACGACTCGGTATCGAACTTGCCCCCTGCGTGAAGCATCGTCATGACCACTTCAAGGGCTGATTTATTGTACTTCTCATGTATATCCACAGGGATGCCCCTGCCGTCATCCTGTACGGTCACGGAATTGTCCCTGTTAATAGTGACATCGATGTTTGTGCAGTATCCGGCCAGAGCTTCATCAATACTATTATCCACCACTTCATATACCAGGTGGTGAAGCCCCCGGTAATCCGTACTCCCGATATACATGCTGGGGCGCTTGCGCACCGCCTCCAGCCCTTCTAAAACCTGTATCTTACCTGCATCATATTTCTTGTCGGTCATCAATGTTCTCCGGAAAAATCATTCAAATTATACCCATTTCGGTGAGCCGGTCTGGAAGGTATCGCTGGGTCACGAAATCCAGACCCTTGCCTGCAAAGGCCTGCTGTTCTGCCTTCTTGCCGATATCAAGCTGGAGCTTAATTTGGGTCTTCCAGTATTCGGAATCGAACCTGGGGTCTGACAGTTCGCTTCGCAGTGCCTTGATATCCTGTTCTGTCAGCTTGTCAGTGGACAGGTCGTAATCAACTATGTCACTTGGCTGCACGCCTATGAACTGCGCTGCCGGAGCAGCCAGGTACTCGGACAGGTGTGCGCTCTTGATGGCACCGTAGGCAACGCTGGCAAATATCCTGTAACTCCAGGGGTCGCCATCAGTGAATACCAGAACAGGCAGGCCCAGTTCCTCACTAAGCCGTTTCAGGATGCGACGTGTGCTTCGGGCAGGCTGCCCCTTCAGGTGCACCAGGATGGATTTAAAATCTTCATCAAACCCGTTCTCGATCAAGCGGGCCATCATACCGCCGGTCTCAATGGCTACCACAAATTTGGCATCGTGGTCAAGGAACTCGATATTGTCAACATTGAAGGGTATCTGGTAGCCGCCCTCACCCACATCGTCCCGGCAGTGGATGATGCGCTCGCCCCGTTTGGTGGTCTCCTTTAGCCTTATCGACCCGAACATGGTGGCACCGTCCTCTTCCGGCCTCATGTGGAAATCCTCCCTCTGCATTGCGGTGATGATCTCCAGGTCTTCTATCATGCGGTCGCTCTCGGGCTGTTCCCTGAACTTGGCTATGTCCCAGTTCTCTGAAATGTAATACAGCTCCCTTAAGGTTGAACCCCTGTTGTTCTCCAGGTGCTCTTTTATGAGCATCTCTGCAGTATAGGACATTTTCAATATCTGGTTTGCACCCTTGACTGTCTTGGCACTGCGCATGCTGGTGCTGTTGCCGTACACCCAGACTTCGCTGTTATTGTCATACTCGATGTTGGCCTTGGTACGTGTAGGCAGCACGATATTGGGTACTGCCTGGTCCTCGAACTGCTTGTAAAATGATTCCACTATACCAAGCAGGGATTCCTTTGCCAGTTTATCCCGTTCCTCTCGCAGGTTATTCATCCACAAACCCCCGCACGGCTTTGGCGCCGTTGACCATTCCCTCGTCCACGCCTTCCACGATAAGGTCTGGTAGTGAGGTGGCCTCTTCATCGGATACGAAAGGCATGTTGTACCTGATGTTCATGCTGCTTCCCGGTTTTACGTCAAGTCTCCAGATATGATCGCTATCATTGCCCAGTGATATGACCTTTGGTTCAGGGTCGGCATCCCTTACCGGATACTGGTGGGTATCGTGCAGCTTGAATGCCATTGAAGCACCGCTGTAGTTCTTTACTGTGATATCCACCTGCACCCCGTTCCCATTGTGTGAGATATTGCGATACACCAGCAGGTTGCCCATGACCTTTGCCACTACAGGGGTGATATCAGGGGTTGGCCTGTCCAGTATCGTGGATACCTTGTCAGCGATCCTGGGCAGAATTTTTTTGATGATCTCTTCTTTTTCCCTGCGCTTGGACAGGTGCTGCTGTTTTGACAGGAAGGTCTTGAGCTTGCGGGCCACGTCCTTTAGTGCCAGTTCGACCTCGTTCATGATCTCTGGAACGTCTGCCACGGCATCCTTGCTCTCTGAAGTGAATGGTATATGAGTGGAGGCGACATGCACCATGAACACGGCCGGACCTGTGGGAAGACCGCCGCCGGGCTGGTTCAGGGTGTAGTTCTTCCACCTGATGTTCTCTACTGCATGGGTGATGGCACAACCGCCCTGCTGGTACAGCAGGGGCACCCGGTTGGCAAATCTCAGGATGTGTACCCTGTCCTCTTTCCCAAGGCTGCCGCCGTAGGAAATGCCTGCCTCTACCAGGAAGGGATGGCCTGTGTGCACCGACGCTGACCGGCTGACAGTAGCTATAAAATCCACGCTGAACTCTTTTTCAAGCCCCTTGTAGATGAGTGACTCGGTGATGGGGGACAGGCAGTCTGTGGGTGGTGCCATGATCTTGACTTTCTTGAAAGCGTCCAGGAGTTTTTTTGCATCCTCCAGTTCAATGGAATGGGGGTCGGTTTCAGTGTCGAGATGTGCAGCTTTGCATATCCCCTCTGCGGTCTGCAGGCCGATGCGGGAAAAGCTGTATCTTAAAAATGGGGCGAGTTTCTGCCTGTCGGTGTAGCGCAGCATCTTGATAAGCGTGCCCAGTTCGATTCCCTCGGGATGGGGGAGTATCTCCTCTGCCGGTTTGGGCAGGGTGTCCACTGCACGTTCGAATATGATCGTATTGCCGTTAGGTTCCACCAGGGTAAGCCTGGCATGGGTGTTGACGATGGCTGTGCTTTTCAAGTATTCCTGCACGCTCTGCCGCCGCCCCTTCACATACGAGGCCTTCATCTCCATCTCAACACGGGTACCTCTGGGTCTGTCCCAGTCCACCACCTTGTCCTCAAGTATCTCTGGCTCGTTAGTGCTGGTGTTTATGACAAGTTCGTAATAATGGGCAGGTTTGTCCCTGTCTATCTTGGATATGATGCGTGTGGGCTTACCTGTGGTGAGCTGGCTGTACAGGACTGCGGCTGATATGCCTATACCCTGCTGTCCCCTGCTCTGCTTGATGGCATGGAAGCGGGAGCCGTACAGGAGCTTGGCAAATGTACTGGGTATCTGCTCCTTGACTATGCCAGGACCATTGTCCTCTATTATAATAGCAACATTATCGCCGCCAGCATCTTCTATGCTGACCATGATATCAGGCAGTATCCCTGCTTCTTCGCATGCGTCAAGGGAATTGTCCACACCTTCCTTGACCGCGGTGAGCAGGCTGCGGGGTGCGGAGTCAAAACCCAGTATCTGCCTGTTCTTTTCAAAGAATTCTGCGATACTTATGGCACGCTGTTTTTTTGCAAGCTCTTCAGCTATTGGTACTGCCACTGCCACTAATTCATCCCTTCTGAAAATAAGAAATTGACATCCATTTTTAAATGACCTACAGTATGGCAGTTATTAAATATTAAATTATTTATTTATTATATTTTACTAAAAATCGATAGGCATCAAAGTTCTGCGCCTACGACTGTCTGGGTGGCGGTGACGTTCTCACTCTCACGTATTGTATCTACCAGTTTGTTCAATGTACTCAAGCCTTCTACTTCGCTGATGACTATAAAATCATATTCACCGAACACGTGGTATATTTCCTTGATGCCATCGACATTCAGAAGCTGGTTGTATGCAGCCTTCTCCTGGCCCGGTACAACATTGACCATTATCACACCTATTACCATATATTGTCACCCTCCTTTTGATTGGTATCGTCATGCGATTTTCTACTGATAACTAATAGTTTTAATGTGCTTTAAATGTATTGTTTTGAAGTATGGGGTGGCTATTTTTTTACAGATTATCAGCTGGAGATATACCATTAAATCATTTGTTACAGGCGTGTATAGTGGGTTACACCCCTTCCAGCGAACAGGTAGTTAAGCAACATCAGTTAATTATGACGCTTCCTCAAATTCTATTGGGGGTATGCATCCTGTACACACTGATCTGAATGATGTATCAGAGCATCGGGATTTTGGCCTGGAGACCGAAGCATTTCAAGATGGAACTGGTGGAGGGATTTGACAGGGGGCGCAGTGAGAGGGAGACAGTTAAAAAGTGCCTGTCGTTATCTTATCATTCCCCTTTTGTCATTTCATCTGCAATCAATTCTGCCTGTTTAAGCACTGTTTCTGTCGCAAGTGCCTGCATATCAGGAGGGTAACCATATTGTCTCAATGTCCGTTTTACAATTACTCTTAATTTTGCCCTGACGTTTTCTTTTATTGTCCAGTCTATTGATGCATTTTGTTTGACTTTTTCAAATAGAACAACTGCTAATTCCCGAAGTGTATCTTTTTGCATCAATTCCCTGGCACTCTCATTATCAGCTATTGCTGTATAGAAAGCATATTCATATTCTGATAAACCCATTTCTTTTGGTTCTTTGTCTATTCTTTTAATTTCTTTGCTGAGTTCAATTAATTCTTCAATTACTTCGGCTGCTGTTATTACCTTATTGTGATATCTCTTGATTGAATCCTCAAGCATTTCCATTAATGTTCTACCTTCTACCAGATTCTTTTTGATCCTTGCTTTTATCTCATCATTAAGTAACTTCTTTAGAACTTCAAGAGCGATATTTTTGTGTTCCATACCCTGGACTTCTAAAAGAAAATCTTCCGAAAGTATCGATATATCTGGTTTTTTGATACCCGCTGCATCGAAAATATCTATCACTTGATCCGATACAAGAGCCTTATCAATAACTTGCCTGATCGTTGTTTCCAGTTCCTCGTCAGTTTTACCTGTACCGGTGCTGTCAAACTTTACCAATCTCGCTTTGACTGCCTGGAAAAATGATACTTCCTCTTTCACGTCCATTGCATTTTCGTGCGGAATGGCTATTGAGAAGGCCCGTGAAAGAGCAGTTACTTCATCAATATATCGTTTCTTACCATCTTCAAGGCCTAGTATATGCTCTTGTGCAGCGAGTATTATTGATAATTTCATCGAAGTGTCTGCTGTAAAATATTGGTTATAGGGGAAACCATGATACATTTGAGAAACAATTTCAAGTTTTTCCAGCATCAACACAACCGCCTGCTCTTGCAGAATTGCAGGATCACCTTTTCCCCCACTATCAGAATAAAATGACAGCGCTTCTTTCAGGTCTGATGCAATTCCAAGGTAATCTACAACCAGACCGGCCGGTTTGTCTTTGTAAACCCTGTTTACTCGTGCAATTGCCTGCATGAGAGTGTGACCTTTCATGGCCTTATCGATGTACATGGTGTGTAAAGGAGGAACATCAAAACCCGTAAGCCACATATCGCGAACGATGACCAGTTGCAATTCATCTTCCGGGTCCTTCATCCTTTCTGCCAGTGCTCTTCTTTGTTCTTTTGTTGTATGGTGTTTGGCAATCTTTGGTCCATCAGAAGATGCAGATGTCATTACTACTTTGATAACACCCATTTTCAGATCATCGCTGTGCCACTCAGGTCTTATTTTAATGATCTCATCATACAGATCAGCGGCAATTCTTCTTGACATTGCCACGATCATCCCCTTACCTTTGATCACTTCCTGGCGTTGCCCGAAATGGATTACTATGTCCTCTGCAACCTGTCTTATTCGATCTTCGCTTCCAATCAATGCTTCAAGTTGCGTCCATTTTGCCTTGGCCTTCTGGGTTTCTGCGAGGTCTTCTATTTCCAGTTCCCTGTCCAGTTCAGCTACTAATTTTTTGCCTTTCTCGCTGAGAGCGATTTTTGCCAATCTGCTCTCATAATAGATTTTTACTGTTGCCCCGTCCTCAACTGCCTGTGAGATATCATAAATATCAACATAGTTCCCAAAAACCACGGGTGTATTCACATCAGTTTTTTCAATCGGTGTACCGGTAAATCCAAGGTATGTTGCATTTGGAAGAGCGTCGCGCATATATTTCGCAAACCCATACACAATCTTTTTACCTGTTATGTTTCCATGCTCATCTTTTTCATCAATGGTTTTTGCTTTGAAGCCGTATTGTGTTCTGTGTGCCTCATCTGCAATTACGATGATGTTTTTCCGATTTGAAAGTTGTTCATAGACATTGCCTTTTTCTGGCTGGAATTTCTGGATAGTGGTAAAGACCACGCCTCCGGATGCAACCTTTAACAGTTCTTTTATGTGGTTGCGGTTTTGCGCCTGGATCGGGTCCTGTCGAAGAAGCTGTTTACATGCTGCGAATGTATCGAATAATTGGTCATCAAGGTCGTTTCTGTCTGTGATGACCAGTATGGTTGGATTGTCCAGGACGAGAACAATCTTACCAGTGAAAAATACCATGGACAATGATTTTCCACTTCCCTGCGTATGCCAGACCACTCCGCCTTTACGGTCTCCGACTGGTTGTTGTTTTACACCGGCCAGGCTATAATTTTCTGGCGGTTCCATTGTACCGCCTGTTATTATACCATCTGTCATTATGCCACCCGGCAAGGCGTCTGCATCAACATCCATAGAAGATATGTATCCTGTGGCTCTTAATGTAGATTCTACCGCTCTGTTTACTGCGTAATATTGATGATAGGCAGCCAGTTTCTTTACTGTTTGTATGGTGATGATGCCGCTCTTAGGGTCTTCTTTTTTAGATTTTTCAAATACGATGAAATGGCGTATCAGGTCTGGTAAGTTTTCCGTATTAAGCATTCCTTTGATCAAGGTTTCCAGTTGCCCGACCAGATGTGATGCCTCGGTTTTACCGTCTGAGGATTTCCATGCCATAAAGCGGCTGAATTCAGAAGAGAGTGTCCCCGCCTTTGCCTCCAGGCCGTCTGAGATGAGGATGAAACAGTTGTACGTAAAAAGACTGGGTATTGCCTGTTTGTAGGTCTGGATCTGCCTGAAAGCGGAATTTACGGTTGCGTTTTCATCGGCAGGGTTCTTAAGTTCTATAACAACCAGGGGCAGCCCGTTCACAAAAAGAATCACATCAGGGCGCTTGTTTATATTATTTTCAATGACAGTGAATTGATTTGTAATAAGGAATTCGTTGTTTTCGGGATTGTTAAAATCAACCAGCCAGACGATATCGCCCCTGTCGGCTCCGTCCTTTTGGTAGCTCACCTTTATTCCTTCTGTGAGCATCCTGTGAAACGCTTCGTTGTTGGCGATGAGTTCAGGGGAATTCAGGCGCTGTATCTGCTTGATGGCATCTTCCCTGGCATCGGCTGGAATAGCTGGGTTGATCCTGCCAACGGCTCTTCGCAGGCGTTCCAGTAATAGAACATCTTCAAAGGAGTCTCTTTCAGGGTTCTCTCCATCAGGGGCAATGTCGGGAGCGTAGATGTACCGATATCCCTGTTTTTCGAGAAGTTTGATCGCTAATTCCTCTATTGCGGATTCGGTGATCTTATTTGTAGTCATCCTTACCCTCCCTAAGGCGCCATACTTCTTTGTCAAAATCGGAAATATAATTTTCATCCTGAATTTTCTTGAATGTTTCGTATTCTTTGCTTGCCAGAGCCAGAGCAACTTCATGACTGATCTGTCCGGCATTGGTGAGTATTTCGTATTCACTGAACTTCAGGAATGCATTCAGTTTTTCAATCCAGTCTTTCATGTACATTGGCTTATTACGAACCGCCTGTAATTCCGCATAGTCAAGATACATCGTGACTATACGGTTCAAATGATCAAGTTCTGTTTTGTCCAGATAGTTTTTTGCTATGGCAACATCACCTGGCATGATCTTACCATCCGGTCCTTTTCGCCATGATGTCAATCCCATATTTGGCTTGTCGCTCCTGGCTCGTTCGGCTACAATTTCCGCAGCGGTCTGTCCGGTAATGGCAAAGTGCAATTTGTTCTGTACCGTCGCAAAGAACTGTTTGGTATCCTCTGCTTTTGGTGCATAGTCAATAGAAGTAGCGTAAATATCGGTAATTTTCTGATACAACATCCGCTCACTGGAACGGATATCCCGGATCTCTTCGAGTAAGTCATCGAAATATCGCGCACTGAAACGGGATCCATATTTGAATCGGTCGCTGTCAATCGTAAAGCCTTTATGGATATATTGTTGAAGAATTGAAATTGCCCATTGACGGAACTGTGTGCCGCGTTCTGAGTTAACCCTGTATCCCACTGCGATAATTGCTTCAAGCGAATAACACCTTATAGTACGGGTAACTTCGCGATTACCTTCAATTTGAACTGTCGAGTAATCCTCAATAGTTGCCGATTTATCAAGTTCATTCTCATCATATATTTTTTTTAGGTGCAATGAGATATTGCCTACGCTGCATCCGAATAACTCTGCCATTCGCTTTTGCGGAAGCCAGATGTTTTCATTTGCGTATAGCACCTCAATGTTTATTTTTCCATCAGGAGCTTGATAAACGGTAATTTGATTGTCGGGCAATTTTTTATTTGTAGTCATATTTACCCTCCCTAATGCGCCACACCTCTTTGTCAAAATCGGAAATGTAATTTTCATCCTGAATTACCCGATATTCTTCGTATTCCTGCCCGGCTTTTAACTTCGCTTCCAGTGCGCTGACTTTACCTTTATCCTGTAGTATCGGGTAACTGGATAATTCCAGGAAACTATGGAGAAATTGACCCCAGTCCTGCATTTTCATAAGAATCTGTCGCTGTGCCCGGTTTTCCGCTAAATCGAGATATGCGGAGATGATCTGGTTCAGTTCCTTGATGTGGGCTTCGCCCAGGTAATTTTTAGCAATGGAAACATCTGACTTCATTATTTTCCCATCAGGCGCCTGCTTCCAGTTTGTCAGACCCATGTGGAGCTTTGTTGCATCTGCTGAATCGTAGATGATCTCTGCCGCCGTTTTTCCGGTGATTGCCCAGTGGAGCTTGTTCTGAACTGTTGCGAAAAACTCCTTTGTTATTGGGGAGTTTTTGTCATAATCGGCAGCAAGGGCGTAGATGTCAGTGATCTTTTGGTAGAACCGGCGCTCACTTGCGCGGATCTCCCTGATTCGCTCAAGGAGTTCTTCGAAATAGTCTTTGCCGAATAGTTTTCCCTGTTTGAGGCGTTCGTCATCCATTACGAATCCTTTGATGATGTATTCTTTCAGGGTTTTGGTTGCCCAGATGCGGAATTGGGTGGCCTGGTAGGAGTTGACGCGGTATCCGACCGCAATGATGGCGTCGAGGTTGTAGAATTCCATTTCCCGGCGGACCTTCCTATTACCCTCTTTTTGAACTGTTTCCAAAATGGAAATAGTTGAATCTTTTCTCAACTCCCCTGTTTCATAGATGTTTGCCAGATGCTTGCTGATGGCAGGTACCTTTACTTCAAACAATCCGGACATTGCTTTCTGGGTGAGCCATACGGTTTCATCCTTCAATATAACTTCTACATTTACATCCCCATCATTTGAGGTATAGAGGATGAAATCGGATTGTTGTTTTACAATATCTCTTTTGTTCATATACCAGCCTCGTGTTGCTCTAATTTCACTCTGACTTCCCCGCTCATGAGTTTTGGTAATAGTGCATCACGGAGTTTTTGCAGGGTGTGGATTTGGGTACTATTTGTTGAGATTTTATCAAAACAATCCTTGCCGAAAACCTGATTGCACTGCTTGAACCGCTCATCATCCAGCACAAATCCTTTGATGATGAATTCTTTCAGGGTTTTGGTTGCCCAGATACGGAATTGGGTGGCCTGAACACTGTTGACACGATATCCGACCGAGATAATGGCATCGAGGTTGTAGAAATCAAGTTTTCTTGTTACCTGCCTTTTACCTTCATTTTGAACTGCTCGAATTTTTCGAGTAGTTGCTTTTTCATCAAGTTCACCGGACCTGAAAATCTCTTTTAAATGGTAGGTAATCGTGTGGCTTTCAACGCCAAAAAGTAAGCCCATAGCCTTTTGTGTAAGCCAGATGTTTTCGTCCTGTAATACAACATCAACTTTTATCTGACCGTCTGTTGATGTATAGAGAAGAAAATCGGATTGTTGCTTTGCAATTTCATCTTTGCTCATATAGCTGCCTCACCTTTAGCTGATTTTACCGGCACTTCCCCGCTCATTAGCTTTGGCAATAGGATGTCCTGCAGTTTTTCGAGGGTGCGGATTTGGCTGCTATTTATTGAGATTCTATCAAAATAGTCCTTGCCGAATAGTTTTCCCTGTTTGAGCCGCTCATCATCCAGCACAAA
>PYCK01000240.1 GCA_009649835.1 Candidatus Methanocomedens sp.
CACAGATTACACTGATTACACAGATTGATAGTGGTTGTGAAAATCAGTGTAATCGATGAAATCTGTGTCTACATTAATCTTGCATTTGACCATACTTTTTGAAGTGGATACCCTATTTTCTTTTAAAATTATTTTAATCCACCCCATGATTGTCAACCACTGAATAAATATAGGTTAACAATCAATCATTGGCCATGACACAATATGTCAATGTAAAACCAATGATCTATGCTTCGCTTTTTGCAGCCCTGGCAGCAGTCGGTGCATTCATTAAGATACCCATCCCCATAAGTCCTGTCCCCATTACCCTCCAGGTATTTTTTGTACTGCTCGCAGGACTGGTACTGGGCAGTCGGTGGGGTGGTACCAGTATGTTAGTGTATGTACTACTGGGGATCATCGGAATTCCTGTATTCTCAGGAGGTTCGGCAGGTATAGGCGTCCTGATGGGACCAACCGGAGGGTATCTTATAGGATTCATTGCAGGTGCGTTCATTGTAGGACTGATCCATGAAAGATCCAATAAAGGTATTCCGGCCGCAATTGCAGCCATGATTGCAGGTCTTACAGTGATCTACCTGTCAGGCGTGGCACAATTATCCATTGCAGCAGACATGCCGGTACAGCAGGCTGTAGTAATCGGGGTACTTCCCTTTTTAGTAGGGGATGTTATCAAAATGACAGCAGCCTTGATCATAGTAGAAAAAGTAAAACCCCTTATCGTGCTCAATGATCGAACTTAAAGATGTATATTTTTCCTATCCTTCCGGAGCGGTTCTGGAAGGTATTGACCTTACAGTCAAAAAAGGAGAATATGTCGGTATAATGGGCCATAATGGCTCTGGAAAGACCACCCTTGCCAGGCTTATTACAGGTCTGCTGCTTCCTGGCAAGGGATATGTCAGAGTGAACAAAATATTTACTACGGACAGTGAGAGGCTGCTTGATATCAGAAGGTCAACAGGTATGGTATTCCAGGATCCTGATGCCCAGGCCATTGGGGAGACCGTAGAAGAGGATATGGTCTTCGGTCTTGAGAACCTGGGACTGCCCGTGCCTGAAATCGATACGAGGATTGAAAAATACCTGGACCTGCTTGGGATACGGGAATTACGACACCGTAACATCAGGACACTGAGCGGTGGGCAGAAACAACTGGTAAACCTTGCAGCGGTCATGGTCATGGAGCCGGAGTGCATCATCCTCGATGAACCTGTTTCCATGGTGGATGCCAGATGCAGGAAAATGATTCTACAACACATAGCCAGGTTGAACCACGAAGGTACTGCCATTGTACATATCACCCACGACCCGGAAGAACTGATCCGGTGCCACAGGCTCATTGTGCTTTCCCGGTGCAGGGTAACGAACCAGGGAACGCCCCATGAGGTATTCGGCCAGTTGCTTGATGAAAAGAAAATGGATGTCCCTGCACCTTATGCCATATCAAGGAAATTGGGACTGTCCCCCGTCCTGACCATAAAAGCTCTACTGGAGGAATTATGTCGATCGAGATCAGGCAACTGACCCACATATATGATGCCAGTACTCCCTGGGAGACCATAGCGCTGGATAGGATAGACCTTACCATAAGCAAAGGTACTGTCTTCGGGCTGGTGGGAGGCATCGGTTCTGGCAAATCCACATTGGCCTCCCTGATGGCAGGTCTTGGAACCCCGGCCCACGGTAGTATCACCATTGATGGGGAGCCACCTGATCCAGGCCGGAATGTGGGCATACTGTTCCAGCAGCCAGAAGACTTCTTCTTTGAAAAGACGCTGTTTGAGGACATGGCTTCAGGTCTTTTACACCTGGGTCTCACTGAAGAAGAGGTCCATAAGCGCATCCACTCCACACTGGACCTGCTGGGGCTTGACCACCAGATACTTGACAGGTCGCCTTTCCACCTGAACAGGGGTACGCTGAGACTTGCCGCTTTCGCCACGGTGCTGACAATGAGGCCCGGATATCTCATCCTGGACGAGCCTACAGCCAGCCTGGACCCAAAAAGCAGGAAAAGGTTAGTGGAGGTTATTAAACGCATATCAGGAGATATTGCCATTATCTATATCTCCCACAGGTTACAGGAAGTCGTGGCTGTATCCGAATATCTGGCTGTATTGGAACAGGGAAAGGTGGCATTCACCGGTACCGTTCCCGGCTATCTGGACTGGGCAACAGGGCAGGACGCATGGGAGTACCTGCCTGTCCTGAACCAGGTCATGTACGGACTGCAACGGCTGGGTTTTGATGTGGACCTGAATGTAGCCTGTCTGGAAGATGCGGTTGAGCAGATTCGACTATCACTGGAGAGAACATGATCGGGATATATAGTCACGGCAGGTCGTACATGCATCTGCTGGATCCGAGAACGAAACTTGCACTGATGGTAGGGATGGGCCTGCTTATTTATTCTGCACAGCTCCCTGCCCTGACAGTCCTGCTGGCCCTTGTCCTGCTGCTATCCCGTGCATCCGGGTTGCCTTATACAAGATTAGTACAAGGGCTAAGACCTGTGCTGGTATTTTTTTCGGTCATATTCCTGGCACATCTATTGTTCACACCTGGAAAGCCGCTCATTGAAGGACTGGTAGTTCCCACCGTCGAAGGAGTCACCACGGGTAGTGTCCTGGTCCTTAGATTCATCCTGTTGATACTGTATACATCCATCATGACGTATAGCACATCACCATCGGGCCTGAACTATGCTCTTACATTCTTCTTACGGCCTTTCGGTACCTTTGGCACTGACCTGGCTTTTATGACTGGGACGGCAATGACATTGATCCCCGGGCTGTTCAGGGAAAAAGATACCATTACGAAGGCCCAGGCCGCCAGGGGATATAAACCACGGGGGATGAAAGGGTTTACTGCCCTGGTAGTCCCCCTGATGAACAGGTCGTTGAAAAGGGTTGATGAGCTGTCGGATGCCCTGGAATCGCGGTGTTTTCATTCAAAAAGACGGTATTATTATTACAGGCAAACTCTGGCGAACCGGGATTATGTAGCAGTGGGGATATATGTGGTTCTGGCAGGGGTGGTATTGTTTGTTAGATTTGAAGCCCGGTTCTAGACTATATTTTTTAACAGCCATAGCGGTGCCCGCACCCCGTACCCACATTCCCGGCCGCCCTTCCAGCGTATCAGGTGCGAAGGCGGGCAGCAGCACAAGGGATTGGCGCCCGGGTAAGTGCAGGGGGGCAGCACATGCAAATGGAGGAAGAAATAGGTGTTGGAAGTAGGCGGAATAATATCATACTTCTAATATACATTGAAGGCAGCAATATTATCACAGAAGTCTGGCTGCTGGCGCACAGGGCCGTGGATGCTGCTGGGATGGGTGTGGAGATTGTGAGGGGGGAGGGGGAGTGAGAAGGGTAGTAATACTTTCACTGCACTTTTGCCATTACTTTTTATTTTACAGCTTCATAAGCAATTCAATATGTCAAAGGAATTGAGACATGACAGGCACACTGTATCGCTGCTTACGGACCACATGGTGTTTTCTCCCAAGTACAGGGGCAAGGTGCTGGTTGGCGATGTGGCTATGTTAGCTGAAGCGATAATCAGGAAGACCTGTAAGGAACTTGATATTAAGATTATTGATATGTCAGTAAGTAGTGATCACATCCATCTTTTTATTCAATATCCACCAAAGTATTCCGTAAGTTTTATTGCCAAGAGGCTCAAAGGTAGAACCAGCAGGATATTGCGTCAGGAATTCCCTGAACTGAAGGAATGGTGCAAGAAGAGTTTATGGGCACCAAGCTGCTATCATGGAAGTGTTGGGCATGGCTGGGAAGTTGTTGAGAAATATATCGCCGGACAAGATAGAAAATCGTGATGCGGAGTATTATAAACAGGCCCTGGACTTAAGTCCGGGGTTATAGTAAATTGAGGTTATGTTTATTCCTTTTTTTATAGTTCTACTGATTCTTTGTTAGATTCCATAATTTATTTAATTTTCCTAATTTGTATCAATTACACTCTATATGAGCCAAGGGGGACCTACCAATGGCCTGCCCCAGGGGAGGAGGCCGGAGAGACCGGCCTCCTCCTGGACCCTGGGGCGAAGCTATTGGGTAGTGTCAGAGGATTCAAAGGTCGCCTTCATACTTCAGGCCACCTTTTACAGAATGCACAAAATCCTCATTCCGGTCATTCGACTGCGCTTCGCTTCGCTCATTCCCTGCATTCGGCTATTGTGCGGGATTAAACAGGTCGGGTAAGTAGTAATTCAATCAAACGTTCCGGGCTTATGGGGGGGACTGGCCCCCCAACGCCCTCCACTTACACATCATAGGGATAGGGGGGCACTTCGTGCCCTGTCGCCCTCCGGGACGGGAAGTGAGACATTCTTCAGGTTAAGAGCTGCTGGCTACCGGGGCGACCTGGGGAAGAGGAGCATGGGCCGTGAGCCAGGACCTTGGAGGATGGTGTGGAGTATGACTGGATTAGTATGCAAGGGCTACCAGCATTAAAGGAACGAAAATAAGTACGGGGATAGTTACCTTAATAAGCGCTATAAGGG
>PYCK01000241.1 GCA_009649835.1 Candidatus Methanocomedens sp.
GAGGCAGTGCCTGAACCCATTGATAATGAAGATGCACCTGATGCGCCATTACCAGTATTATTAACACTGTTAACCCTTGCTGGTGCAACTGTATATTTACTAAAACGGTAGATTGATATTTCTATTATCCGGCTAATCCCCCCCTTCCCACCACCTGTATCACATCCCCTGCACTCGGCGTGTCCTCCCTGTTAGCATCCTTGCCAAGCCACAATACCTGTATAATCCAATTATGCACAACCAAATTATTCATAATCTATTTATGTACAAGAAACAGCCTATATTATTAGAGATTCGGGGTGATGTGAAATGGATAGTAACACAGTAGTGCGAAATCTGGGCATAGGACTGGCCGTCATAGGTATCATCCTGCTGGTAGGATACGCTTTCTATAATATTTTAACCATGGAGAGCAACCTGATACTGAAACTATCCCTTGCAGCCATTATATTAGGTATAATAATCGCGTTATTGTCTTTGATAAAGGAAAGAATAGGGACAAACGATACTGAGATTGAAAGGAAATACTAAAGGTGAGAACATGATAATCGTGAACACTGATACCATAGCAGGAAAAGAGATCACACAGACCCTCGGCATGGCCCGTGGCAGTACCATCCAGGCCAAGCATATCGGCAAGGACATCCTGGCAGGTCTGCGTACCATCGTAGGCGGGGAACTGACAGAATACTCCAATATGCTTGAAGAGGCCAGGGAGAAAGCCATTAACCGCATGGTAGAGGATGCCGAAAAGATGGGTGCCGACGCCGTAATAAATGTCAGGTTCATGACCTCAATGGTAATGGCAGGGGCAGCCGAGATACTGGCATACGGCACGGCTGTCAAGTTGAGGGATAATGAATAATTTTGTTCAAATCTTTACGATAGTATTAATAACTTATAGAATGAAATAATTGTAAACCATAAGACTATTGAGGTGATGATAATTATGGAACCAAAGAAAGCTTTTTCAATTATTCTTGTAACAACATTGTTGGCAATATCAATATTTGCTGCAGGCTGCGCTGATATTAAACCTGAACCTTATATTGAAGATACAGCCACACCCACAGCAACTGCCACGGCAACACCCACCGAAATACCTACCGGGACCCCTGTGCCTGAGCCAACAAATGTAACACCCACATCTACTGCAGTACCCCAGGAATATCTGATCAGGATCACGAGTTACATGTTCATACCTACAGGGGATAAAGAAATAAACGTGGGCGACACCATTAAATGGAGGAATTTCGAAAATAGCAAGCAACCAAGATACCTGATCAATGAGAATGGTATATGGGAAGAAGAACAATATCTTCGTTATATGGGGTCTGTGAGCCATACCTTCAATGAAACCGGTGAATATACTTTCTACCTGAAAGGCAGGGATACAAAGATATTAACCATTACTGTGGTATAATAAATAATGAACAGCAAGGTCATCAGTGAAGGGGGTGTCCGAATTGAGGTCCCCCTTCCCGATGATCCATCAAGTATTCCATCTTCTTCTGCAGGTGTGTTCTATAACCCTGAAATGGAATTAAACCGTGATATTACCATTTCTGCTGTTGCGTGTTTTATAAAAGATCATGGCCTTGATGCTAAAACGGTTTCCTACGCTGATGTTATGTCAGCCTCAGGCATCAGGGGCATACGTATGGCCACCGAGGTGGGACCCAAGTGCTGCCTGAACGACTGGAAACAGGATGCTTATGAACTGATCCGGGAAAACATCAAGCGAAATGGTCTGGAAGATATCTGTACCTCCTCCAGGCAGAATGCCAATACTCTCATGCACCGGAAGTATTTTGACATTGTTGACCTTGACCCCTTCGGCTCACCTGCCCCGTTCCTGGATGCTGCTGCCAGATCGGCCCGCAGGTTACTGTGCATCACTGCCACAGATACCGCTCCCCTGTGCGGTGCCCACCTGAAATCGGGAATGCGCAAGTATGCGGCAGTGCCGTTGAACACCGAATACCACAGAGAGATGGGGGCACGCATCCTGCTGGGTGCGGCAGTACGGGCCCTGGTACGCCGGGATAAAGGGGTAAAGGTGCTGTTGACCCATGCCACACGACACTATGTCAGGGTATATATTGAGATCATAAAGGGTGTGTCCTCTGCCGATGATGCCCTGGAAAAAATGGGTTTTATCACTCACTGCCAAAATTGCGGATACAGGTCATGGAAATATGGGCTGGCTGCACAGTTGGGATCTATCTGCCCCCACTGCAAAGGGACACTCCAACCTGCCGGACCACTCTGGCTGGGCAGTATCCGGGAGCAGGATTTCTGTGATGCGGTGCTTGTCGAACTTGAGACCAGGAAGCCGGGCAAGTGGGAGCAGGCAGTAAAGATCATTGAATTTTGCTGTGGTGAAATAGATGTTGTGACCTATTACGACCAGCATTGGCTGTGCAAAAAAAATAAAATCTCGCCCGGACCTATTGATGGACTGGTAGAAGCACTCGTATCTGCGGGATTTTACGCTTCACGCACCCATTTTTCCGGAACAGGGTTCAAGACAGATGCAGGGCTTGAGCAGATCAATATATTGTTGCATGAGCTTGATAACAAAAGGTAGAACAATCGATAGGTTCATGGGTGTGCACATATTATGCCAAATAGAAGAAAACAAAATATATCTATTACAATCCCTATAGAAGTTTGCGAACTATGACCAATCCGGTAAAAATACTGAAAAAAAGCAAATTCGGGCCAAAACCAAGAATCTCAGAAAGCCCTTATGTCAGGCTTTTGGACCTGAAGTCAAAGCCTTATTTTATTGTAGCCTCGGTTGAAGTAGGCAACACCACAACTAAATGCATACTGACAGCTACTAACCTGGAGGATGGCAAGACCAGCCTCGTCAACAAGACTGTAAATATGACACGGGACGTCAGGAGCCCCAGGCCAAAAGAAGAGATTTTCGGTAAAACACTTACAGGCATTTCACTTACCAAGGAATCTGTAGCCGAACTGGTACGTGATACTTTGCAGGAATCGCTCAGTACAGCCAACCTTGATATTAAAGAGGACCTGCACTTCGTGGTACGCTCCACCGGAGTTGTTGCCGGTTTTGATTCGCCTGACGAAGTAGGCCATTTCGTCAAGGCTCTGGCAGACGGGTGCATGATGGCCGGAGTACCGCCCAAACACATGATCCCTGCCATGTCCATAGAGAACGTGCCACAGCGTTTCAGGAAATTCAGCTTGATAGAAAAGATCGTGTTCACAGGTGCAGTGGGCGGCGTACTTCCCCCTGTGGGTGCCTCGGGACTTGAGGTGGTCGCCAATGAGATGGAAGGTGAACTGGCCACTGCCGGTATTAAGGAAGGCGCAAAATGGGCTGGCATTGATTTCAGGAATCCCTGTCTCTCCATCGACTTCGGCACAACGCTGGATGGTCGCATCACCAATGACGAGACCCCATATGCCAGGGTTACAGGGAATTTTGCAGGGTATGCCGGTGCCATTCCGGATGCCATTATCCAGGGCACACATCTTGTGGATGAAAAGGTAGGTACTGCCCTTGACCTGTTTAAGAACAAACCAGTGGGACTGCTCACCTGGATGAAGCGGGGGAAGGTTATCAAAGAGTATACCAACAAGATACATGAACTGATATCAATTGAGGTGATTCCCGAAAATGTGGACAAGTACGGCAGCGTACCGGTCAGCCCGAAAACAGCAAAGGAAATCGGGGTCACCCTGATAGGGTGTGATGTGGGCAATAACGGTTCCGATCTGGAAAAACTATCAAAGATAGGGGGCGAAGTGTATGAAAAATATGGGTTGGAGACACTGTTCGCTATAGTGGATATGGTGTGTGCTATCATGGTGAAACGACTGGTGAAGGTTGCATTGGATGAGAACCTTGTCACAGAGAAGACTGCCATGGGTTTGACGGGAAGGGCAGCCATTACCGGATGTAAACCCAAATTGATACTGAGCCAGGTCAATGAGCTGGGCATATTCGATTCACCTGAGGAACATATTGCATTTATCGATGATGGTCTTGCCCGGGGAGCTGCGGTAATGGCCAGGTGTATGAATTCACTTGGTACGCCAAAAAATCCCCTGGGTGGTTCCAGATATGGAAAATGTGTCCTGCGGGAACGCATGAAGCTCCAGGGTGGAAACATGGATGAAAAAGAAATGAAGAAAATGACTGCCGAAGAGGCACAGGTTAAACGATCATCAGCATAAGGAAAAATATAGTCAAGAACCAAACAATTCAAACTGTCTTTGCGGACTTTGCGATCTTTGCGGTGACCAAAATCATACACCGCAAAGGACGTGAAAGAGCAAAGTGTTCAGGATATATGTCAAAGATATTATGTTCTTGACTATAATCTTGAACGATCATTAGCATAATGGAGAATAATCTTGAACGATGAACGCAAAAAGGCATTGTTAATGTTGGGCTGCCCTGAAGTCCCGGTGCAGACCAGCCTGGCTATCTATACCCTGGACCTGCTGGTAAAAAGCGGTGCCCGGGTAACCATTGCAGGTAACAATGCAGCACTTGGACTGGTCCGTACGGCCGACCCTGCCGGACATTATATCAAGGATACGGCCGATCTTGATGCTACTATTGGCGGTCTTGCCGAAAAAAAGGTTGATGCCGATATATGTTACGTATTTATCCATAACGATGCAGGGGTATCATATCTTGCCACGGCAGCCGCATTAATAAGCGGTGAGGCCGTGGGGATAATATTCGGGAACGATGCCATGGCCCTGGCACAGCAGTGTGATGATGCAGGCTTAAAACATATCTGGGCCAGGGCTGTGCATAATCCAAAACCAATAATATCAAAAGTAAACATGGAGGTAGAACGTTGGGCTGCATCGAACAGTTGAAATATGAGATTTTACTATCCAAAGCAAGATTCAAGGAATGCTCGACATTCATCAGCTCAAACTATGATGAATATTACCAAGTCCAGCCCGGGTATCGTATGATGAATGTGTTCATTATTGGTGTTCCGCCAATCTATGTGGCAGTAGATGGCGATAATATCATTTTTCCATATACAAAGCCATGTCACGGGACCTTCTTGCTCACGATCGAAAGTCCTGAAGAAGTGGAGAAAATCAAAACAACTGGCGAACTTGTTAAGTAAAACGTCTATAGACTGGCATGAGTCGAATGTTCGAGTGCCCACCTGATAAATTCAGGTGTGGGAAATTCATGTATAGTCGTGGCGATTATCATGCCCTTTTTGTACTTGATCTCTACTAATACTACCTCATTCGAATCATTGAGAAAAATACATTCACCATCTGCCGAGCTAAAGAAGCCATCGCATTCCAGTGATGTGTCACCTGCTAAAAGCGATACATCGCTCTGGTGGCACGGGGACAGTTCAACAGGACCATACCGCTGTATATATTCAAGGTTGACTGGCAGCCATTCATAATTATGTAATTCTGTCAGGGCACCGTACACCAGCAGCATACCCCCGTTTTTAATAAATTTCTCTATCCTGTGACTGCTGCGCATCAGGGAGGATAATGTATTGGAATAATCAGGATTGGCAAAACCGGTTGGTATGATCAATAGTTTGAATTCAGGTAAAAATGGCGTACCAAGGGATGCGGGATGTATTAACTTGCAGTCAAAACCGTGCTCAGTAAAAAACTTTTCAAAAAGCAGTTTTGTATCCCATAGCAGTCCGATATCGGTCATAATATTATATATTATTCACCGGATGCAAATAATTTTCTTATTGCATTTGACGGATAACACTGCATACTTGTGTTGTTGAAGGAAACATATATGAATAGTGGGGTAGTATGCAGGTTATAAAATATAGGAGCATAAAAATGGGAATCAGACCAAGTTATATCAAGACTCTTGCACTCCAATTAATAAATGAAAAAGGCGACCAGTTCACTGGTGATTTTGAGGATAATAAACCTCTTGTCACCCAGTTCACCAATGTTCGGAGCAAGGTTATAAGGAACCGGATTGCCGGATACATCACAAGGAAGAAGAACCGACAGGCAAAATAATAGTATAATGTAGGTGATCCTGCTATGCTGGATGGCGTACTGGCTGCATTGATAACACCTTTTACTCCTGATGACAGGATTGACAAAGAGGGGATGCAGTCTAACCTGGATTTTCTGGTCGAGGGAGGTATTTCAGGCGTCGTGCCTTCAGGGACGACAGGAGAGTCTGCCACTCTTACATTCCAGGAACATAAGGAGATCATTGACATAACTGTGGAGTACAGTCAGGTGCCGGTTGTTGCCGGTACTGGGGCCAACAGTACATCTGAAGCCCTGGAATTAACCAAATATGCTGCTGATGCGGGGGCTGATGCAGCACTATTGATCACACCTTATTATAACAAGCCAAATGATGCCGGGCTGATTAAACATTTTACTAAGATAGCTGATAATGCGGATATTCCACAGATATTATATAATGTGCCAAGCCGGACATGCCTTAACATGAAGGCTGGGATTACTGCCCAGCTTGCAGGCCATCCCAATATTATTGGGATAAAGGAGGCCAGTGGTGACCTGGACCAGATATCTGATATTATCAGGCTGACCCGGGATGAGGATTTTGTTGTGTTATCAGGAGATGATGCCAATACCCTGGCCATTATGGAAATGGGCGGTGTTGGAGTGATAAGCGTGGCGGCAAATATCGTACCTGGGAAGATGACGGCTATGTTAACGGCTTTCAATGAAGGGAACCTGGACGAGGCAAAGAGGCTGGAAGCACAGCTTGCACCGCTTATCAAGGCATTGTTCCTTGAGACCAACCCCATACCTGTGAAGAAGGCGGCCGAACTGGTCGGTCTTGCTGCGGGACACCTGAGGCTGCCACTGGCGCCCCTGAGTTCAGGGAACGAGGCAAAGCTGGTGGCTGAATTAAAAGCGATCGGGGCGCTGTAGTATGATACGCACCGCCGTTACCGGTGCATGCGGCAGGATGGGCACCCTGATCATCCAAAATATCCTGGAAAGCCCGGATATGGAACTTTCTGCGGCATTTGATATTACTAATATCGGCATGGATGTGGGTGAGGCCATCGGGACAGGACACCTGGGTGTGCCGGTATCAGACCCTGCGGATATACAAACCGTGATAAAGGACACTGGTACGCAGGTTGTGATCGATTTTACTATCGCTGTGGCTGCGGCCGGGAATGTGGTCAAGGCTGCCAATGCCGGGGCAAACCTGGTGGTTGGCACTACTGGTTTTAGCGAGGAGCAGACACGGCAGATGCACCAGGCTATCAGGGATAATGGTGTGGCTGCGGTCATATCGCCCAATTTTGCTGTGGGTGTTAATATTTTCTGGGAACTGCTAAAGGAGGCTGCCGGGTCCCTGGATGGGTTTGATGTGGAGATCATCGAGGCCCACCACAATAAGAAGAAGGACGCACCGAGCGGCACTGCGGTTAAGGCGGCGCAGGTTATCAGTGAGGTGCTGGGCGGCAGGGAGTATGTGTACGGGCGGCAGGGACTTGCGCCAAGGGGTGATGAGATCGGTATTCATGCTGTCAGGGGCGGCGATGTGGTTGGGGACCATACTGTGTTGTTCTTTGGCGATGGTGAGCGTATCGAGGTACGGCACCAGGCCCACAGCAGGCAGGCGTTTGCTGGCGGGGCTGTGAGGGCTGCACATTGGGTGATGGAGCAGGGGGCCGGGGTGTACGGTATGGCTGATGTGCTGGGTAAGTAGGAGCACGCCGCCACAGTAAAGACATTCTAACCTCAACTTTGCGTCCTTTGCGGTGTAGTAT
>PYCK01000242.1 GCA_009649835.1 Candidatus Methanocomedens sp.
GGTAAAAGATAGTTCGGAAAAAGATAGTTTAGATAAAGTACGAAAGCAGCGCATTGCCGAACAGCATCAGGATGATAAACTTTAGCAATTTACCAAAAAAACATCCCAGTGTATATAGCCGCACAGGGAATCTGGAGAATCCTGCCACGAACGTGACCACCTCAAAAGGAAACGGAGTCAGTGCACCCAGGAATACTACTGTAATGCCTATCCATTCATGCAGCTTGAACCAGCCGTTAATTCGCTCCCCGATCCCACTTTTATTGAACCGCCCGGCAATGGCCTCACTCCCCCTCCCAAGGAAATATGTGGTCAGGCTTCCGAAGGTGGCACCTGCCGATACTATGACTACTGTAGGAAATAATGGAAAACCCAGGGCAGGCAGACCTGCCACAGCAGGTTCAAGGAATATTGGGAGCAGGCTGCTGGCAATTAGGGATAATAAGAATATACCAAAATAACCGCCAGGTGCTACAATATTCTCAAACAATAGATATACTCCGGATGTTTACAACTACCAAACGGGATAAAGATATAAAATCCTAATCAATAAAGCAGTACCCTGACAATATGTAATTTAACCAAAATATCTTGCTATGGCAGATAAATGCCCTATACATTTATATTAGTCTGTGTCTTTAAATGAAGCAATAAAGACCATTCAAAGGTGATTATTATAATAACCAAAAAGAGCGACCCCATCACACTGTTAATTGATGAGCATAGAATAATGGAACGGGTAATGGATGTGATGGAAAAATTAGCTGAGGGTATTGAAGAACAAAGACCTATATCCTCTGATATGATTCTGGGAAATATCGGCATGTTACTTGAATGCAATGATGAATACCATTATGGAAAAGAAGAAGACATTTTATTACCATTTTTGGAAGAGATCGGGAAAAATGAGATAAAAGAATCAATCCAGTCTTGCATTGCCCAATATAGAGAAAATGACAAATTACTTGCCACAATAATCGATTCTGTGGATGGTCACTCCAATGGGGATATGGATGCTACAATAAGGATCATGGAAAATATCCGGGAGTTCGTCAGAAACGTGCGCCCCCTCTACTTGAATGAGGATGAAGAAATCTTCAAGCCATTGAAAAAGAACCTGACCACAGAAGAGATGGACAGGTTGAGTGAAAAGTTCCAGGAATTCGATTATGATTGGGATGGGCCTACATTAAACAATTACCAGAAACTTGTAAGGGAAATGGAACTAAAAGCAAGTTACAATGTATGGTAATAACCGAAAAGAATATTATTTCCTTCACCATCAAGACTCATACTATGACTGAGCTCTCCATTTCATCCGATAATGCAAAGGCTGCCGAAGAATCAAAGTCCCTTCCTCCTAAGTCAGATTTTAGCGAATGGTACAATGAACTGCTCCGGATAGCTGAGATCATGGACGTGCGCTACCCTGTCAAGGGGCTGTATGTGTGGAACCCTTTTGGTTTTTCCATACGCTCCAGGGTATATTCCATTATGCGTGAACTCCTTGACAATACCGGGCACCTTGAGGCTATGTTCCCCCTGCTTATCCCTGAACATGAGTTCATGAAAGAGGCCGAGCATATCAAAGGCTTTGAGGATGAGGTCTACTGGGTCACACACGGCGGCACTGACCCGCTGGATGTGAAACTGGCACTGCGCCCCACAAGTGAGACTGCTATTTATCCAATGTATAAACTCTGGGTGCGCTCCCATGCTGATCTGCCGCTGCTTATCTACCAGATAGTCAATACCTTCCGCTATGAGACAAAACATACGCGTCCCCTTATCCGCCTGCGCGAGATCACATCCTTCAAGGAGGCACATACCGTACATGCCACATGGGACGATGCAGCCGCCCAGGTAGGGGTAGCTACCCGCATATACCAGGAGTTCTATCATAGGCTCGCTGTGCCCACTGTGGTGAGCAAGCGGCCTGACTGGGATAAGTTCCCTGGTGCAGACTACACCATGGCAGTGGATGCACTGATGCCTGACGGTAAGACCCTGCAGGTGGGTACGGCCCATCACCTGGGTGATAATTTTGCAAATACCTTTGATATCAGGTACGAGGATACTAATGGCGAGCAGGTACTGGCCCACCAGACCTGTTATGGTGTCAGTGAGCGCAGTATCGCAGCCCTGATATCCATTCACGGCGACAATAAGGGACTGGTGTTACCGCCAGAGGTTGCACCTGTGCAGGTTGTAATAATCCCGATCGTATTCGGTGAAGATAAGACTGTCATAACTGCAGTAAACGAAGTGTCAGATACGTTAAAGCAATCCGGACTGCGGGTCGTAGTTGACGATAGTGATGCAAGGCCGGGTGCCAAGTACTATAAATGGGAAATGAAAGGTGTTCCTGTGCGTATCGAGATAGGACCAAGGGACTTAAAGAACAATTCCGCAGTTGTTGCATTGCGAAATGGTGGGAAGACCAGCGTTCCCATAGACGGTATCCTGGCAGGGATCAATAAAGCTTTTACTGATATTCACGATAGCCTGTTCGAAACTGCAGCCAGGGAATTAAATGATCGTATCAGGTTGTGCACTGACCTGGATGAGGTGAGGGATTATATCCAGACAGGCATAGCACGTATTGCATGGTGCGGCGAGCGGGACTGCGGGCTTGAGATGGAAGAGATCGTGGGTGCGGGCATACTGGGTGAGCCTGAGGACCCTGCACTGGGTAAGGGTGATGGTTTGTGCCCCATTTGCGGTAAGCCTACCGATATTGTGGTGCTGATGGCGCGGACGTACTGAAAGAACCTGGTTGTTGGTATCAGGTACTTGTTTGGTATGATCGGTCATGTCTGGTTCAACATTTTCATCCGGGCCAGGAACTTGTTCAGGTGTCCCCGGTCCTGCCCGGTAGTAGGTTCGTCCAGCACGATAATATCAGGTTCCATGGACAATATGGAAGCAACCGCCAGCCTCTGCCTCTGGCCCCGGCTCAGTGAGTGCGGGTGCCGGTCGCGGTAAACTGACAGTTCCATCATTTCCAGGGCCTGGTCCACCCTTTTCTCTATATCATCAGGTCTTGACTGCCTGTTCTTCAGCCCGAAAGCCACCTCCTCATATACCGTGTCAGTAAATAACTGGTAATCGGGATTCTGGAACAGGTACCCCACAACCTGGGCCTGTTCTGCCACACCCCGTTTTCGAATATCCTGCCCGTCTATCAGTATTCGCCCCGCAGTTGGCCTGTTAAGTCCTATAAGGCAGCTCAACAGGGTGGTCTTTCCTGAGCCGTTGGGCCCGATCAGGGCCACAAATTCGCCCCGTCTGATTTCCAGGTTGACACCCTTCAATGCCTGGTTGCCGTCATGGTAACCAAATTCGACATTCTCAAATACCACCTGGGGCACACCCCTGACCGGATGGGATGCAGCTGGCAGGTCTTTGAAAGAGCCGTTGAGACTGCCCAGGCCAGATACAATATCATCATAGGAAGGTCTTACCTCAAGTAAACTGGAAATACCCATCAACTGGGGCAGATGAATGCCAATTTCCTCCAGGACATCAAGGTCCTGGCTGAAAATGTCATAGGTATTTCCATCCAGGATTATCCTGCCCTTGTCCATCACTACCGACCTGTCTGCAAGCCCCATCACCTCATCGATCTTATGCTCTATCAGGATTATTGTGATCTTCCTATCCCGGTTCAGGTGTTTCAAGGTCTCAAATACCTCTTTCGTACCTGCAGGGTCAAGGTCTGAGGTGGGTTCATCAAGCACCAGTATTTTGGGTTCCATAGCAAGGTTGCCTGCAATAGCTGTTCGCTGCTTCTCACCCCCTGACAGCGTGAAAGTGAACCTATCCTTCAAGTCCTTCAATCCAACCGTTTCCAGGGAGTGCTTCACACGTGCACGTATCCCTTCCCTTTCAATACCCAGGTTCTCAGGGCCAAAGGCAACATCCTCTTCCACTGTCAACCCGAACAACTGGGTATCAGGGTTCTGGAATACCAGCCCGACATCGGTGGATAACTGGTAGACCTTATGGTCCCTGACATTTTTTTTGTTTATGAATATCTCACCAGTGAGGTCTCCGCCTGCAACTTTGGGAATTATACCATTCAGGCACTGGACAAGCGTTGATTTCCCGCAACCACTGGGCCCAAGCAAGAGTATGAACTCGCCCTCTTCGACTGTCAGGTTGATATTATCAAGTGATGCTTCTTCAGAATCAGGATAATAATATGTAAGGTTTTCAATTGATATCATTTCGATTTCTATCCAACCGAATAACACCAATTAAGTATAAATAACATAGCCTTATATCGGAAGTAATACGTCTACGTGAAATCATAGTGATTTTGGTGATTTTTTGCGGGGAATATTCCGTTATGAACAAAAGGAAACAATAATCCACAGCATTGACCCGAGGGTCAAGTTAATATGGGTATTCAGTGTCTCCACCCTGACCATCACAGCCGGTGTACCCTGGGTATTGCTGGCGATATTCCTGTCAACCCTGCCCTTCTGGGCACTGTTACGCCCTTCCAGAGAGAAGATCAAATCCATTGCTTTCGTGCTATTTACGATGGTATTCGGGTTCATGATCTCCCAGTCATTATTCTACTACTGGGGTGAAACACCCACATTTACCATAATCCCGGCAACCTTCCCGGTAATCGGACCCATTACAGGCGGGATCCATGTATATATGGAAGGTGCCGTGTATGGGTTCATCCAGTCATTCCGGTTCATGGCATCGGTAAGTGCCGCCCTTTTGCTTGTGGCCACCACCCATCCCAGTGAGCTCATTGCAGGTCTTGTACGTTTTATCCAGATAGGCAAGAGACACTTCGGTTTTCCAAGTGAGATCGCTTTTATGGTTTCTTCTGCAGTAAGTTTTGCTCCTTCCATGATAGAGGAAAGTCTCATCACTATAAATGCCATGCAGGTACGGGGCCTTAAGATGAAGGGTATCACCAACAAGATAATCGCATTAAAACACCTCTTTTTCCCGCTTGTCATCAATATTCTAAGAACAGGCCGGCAGATGGCTATCGCTGCCGATTCAAGGGCCTTCAGGGCAACAAAGCACAGGACATATCTAAATGAACTAAAACTGGGTCGCCCGGATTATATTTTTCTCTCATATATCGTTGTATTCATGAGTACCGGATTATATCTCAGTTTTATAGGTTATGGCGGCACAGTGCCGGGGATATAAAATGAAAAAAATCGCTCTTTTCATTTCAATCTTGTTGCTGGTACCCCTGGCCTCTGCCGGTGAATGGCGGGGTGATGGCACGCCGCTGTATACAATAGCCGAGGGCAGGATCCATGGCGGGGTTTACGTGGGTGGCGGTCACGGCCTGACCTATGAAGACCCTTATGTGGAATACTTTGACCTGCCCGGTAACATTGAATATGCCCGCCTGTATGTACCTGTGTGGAATTATAACGAAGGCGACTGGATCGAGGTCAGCATCAATGGAAAAAGCCTGGGCAGGTCAAGCGAACCTGACTATGTGGCCGCATGGGGGATTTGCGATTATGTCTTAAATGTCACTGATGAATTGTCACCAGGGATGAACACTGTATCAGTAACCTATCATAACACAAACGGTGCGCCGTACAGCATTGTCCTGGTGGCAGTGTATAATGATACTACTATGCCACAAACCCGGTTCTGGATTGCCGAAGGGAACCATGCCCTCTCCCAAACGTCCAAAATAGACCATGCTGAGGTAATATTCAAGGGTGATATCCCAAAAGAGGCAACAAATGCCACACTGTGGACAATGATAATAGCAGGTAATGAGGGTGAGATCGATAAGTTATATTTCAATTCCAATCTGCTGGGTGAGGATGTTGGCAGGAGAAAGTCCGGTGCATACTTTGACCTGGACAGCTGGGATGTCACAGAGTTTGTTGGAACTGCCAACAATTCAGTCTGGTTTGAGCGTGGCGGGGAAACATATATCCATCCTTTTAATGCAGTTCTTTCGATAGAATTCATGGAAGACCAGGGAGACGATTACATTGAGATCCACCCAATGGCAGAATCAGAAGGAGAAAATTTACCCAGAGCAGTTGTTATGGTCCTGGTTGTTTCAATGTTATTCCTGATATACAGGGTAAGGAGTAAAAAATGAAGCTAATAGCCATTCTCATATTACTGATCTTTTTCTTGCCGCAATTAGCAGCGGCTGAACTTGAGATCGGCATGGACATACCCTTGAAGAATAAGGAAATTTACCAGGAAAACAGACTGGTTGCCGGTGTATCATGGTATGAAAGGGGCCAGGTTGTCCTGACCAATACAGGGGATGAAAAACTGCATAATATCCTGGTATCTGTGGATGTCCCGCTTCAAATGGATATCGAGATCCCTGTACAGGCAATGAAAAACATCAGTGCTGATAATAACAATGTAACAGCCAGGATCGGGGAGTTAGGGCCAGGGGAATCCATATCATTTATTTTCAGTGTAAAGCCGCCCGAATCGATCGAATTCAAGAAAAAGGGAAGTTTTGCAATATCAGCCAGCTACGAAGACAGTACCGGTACTCATTCCACCAGCTATACCCATGTTGTTGAGGTTGTCCCCCCACCTTCCTGGATAACCTACGGCACTGTGCTTGCAAGCATATGTATCATTTTACTGGCCTTTTTAATTGCCTGGAAGTTCAATGTGCTGGAAGCGTTCACTACCATTGACCTTGTCACCATAGCCCTCCTGGCCGGCCTTATCGGTGTTGTTTTCAGGTGGTTCTGGCAGACCTTCAACGACCTGCTTGGTCCCCTTGGCGGACTGCTGTTCACCATACCCACGGCCGTGTTGATGATAATTGCACTCCAGATTGTAAGAAAGCCTGGTACGGCCACGCTGCTGTTCACGGTGGTCGAACTTGTAGCGCTTGTGGTGTGGGGCTCCAATATCACTGTATGGATGGGGTGGTATATGACAGAAGGCATAATCGTGGATATTCTGGTATTGCTATTCAAGAAAGATTATGCAGACAGGCGGAGTACGGCTATAATCTACGCTGTGGCAAGGAGTGCCTATGCTTACTGGATGTTCTATTTCTTTTTTGCACCTGCTGTCTGGAAGGTATATTATGCCCCCTGGTATGCCTGGGGGGAGGTGGGTATTGCCGCCATCGGCGGTCTGATAGGAGGGGCTATAGGATACAGTATTGCTAAAAAAGTGAGAGGAGCTATGATATGATGCAACCTGAAAAGTTAAAGATAAAACTTGAACACTGGGCCGGGCATAATAGCAGCCATGCAGCCGGATTTCGAAAGCAAGCACAAGAGGCTGGAGAGATGGGACAACAGGATATTGAAGCAGAACTGTTACTGGCTGCTGAGGGTATGGACAGGGCAGGCAGCCATCTTCAAAGGGCAATAGAAATATTGGGAGATACACAGGATTGAGGAATGGGTAACTTTTTGTTTGCTGCCACAACGATCAGAGAATATCCGGCAATGGGGTGAAAGATTATGAAGAATATTTTAATTATTTTATTTGTTTTACTACTGTTCATATTCATTCCGGCAGTCCAGGCGAGCTATTCATATGACGGCATACCGTTTACAATCGCTTCACAAGGCACGGTTAATGGTGGAGTATATATCGACGGTGGCCACGGCCTGGAATTCCCGCCTTACTCCCAGGAATTTGATGTGCCGGATGGTCATATCAGGTGGGCACGCCTGTATGTCGGTATCTGGGGCGGCAAGGAAGAATATGAAGGGTGGGTACAGGTTGACATGAATGACAAAAGCATGGATAAAGTACCGCTGCTGGGTATTAATGATGACAGCACAAACGTGTACTGTTCAGGTCATGGAGTTTACTGGGTATACTATGATGTAACTGATATTGTTGTGAACGGCGAGAATGCGGTGATTATTGAAACAAGCCAGGGAGAACCCGGTAATAAACTTGACGGCAGGGTGTACGGCACTGTACTCGCCGCAGTCTATGAAGACAAGAATGCACCCGGGATCACCTACGAGATATATGACGGGAATGTGAATCTCCATAGTGGGGGATGGAGTGGGAAGCAGGAAAATGTGAATTACGAGACATCTGTATTTTTCAATGATATGCGTAACCAGGACAGTCCGAGCGAAGCAGAGCTCACAGTGGTCTACCTGACAAGTTCAAAGGGCCTGCCTGATTATCTGCAATTTAATGGCCACCAGCTTGGGACCACACCTCAATATCTCCTTGATATGGGATACCACACCGGAGTAACGGATATTGCCAATGAGGTAAGTGGTGATGCCTGTTCAGGTTCAGGCATTCGGAGCAGTTATTTTGATATCGAGTACTTCGATGTGCTTGAATATACACAGACAGATAATGTTCTTACATTCCTTTCAGGACGTGACCTGGATGGGGATGGAGATATCGGCGATAACGAAGGTGAAGACTATCTGCACCCGGTTTTCACGTCGCTGGTATTGAAGCACAGGACAGCTACCAATCCCGGACCTGATCTATCGATAGAAGTTGAGATGGATGAAAATAATCTTATTGAGGAAAATGATGTTGAGATACCGGTAGTGATAGGTAATCCGGGTGGAGTGTATGAAGGATCGGTCAAGATCAGGCTGGATGTTGACGGGAGTGAGGCTTCAACGACTGATGTGAATATGGATGCCAGCGGTGTTATCAGGTCAACGATCAACTGGCATGCTGCGGCAGGACCCCATCTCCTGGAGATAATAGTTGATCCTGAAAATGTAGTACAGGAGTCGAATGAAAATAACAATGTCTATGAAGCAGAAGTAGATGTCAATACCAGACCTGACCTGTCGATTTCCATAGGAGAACCCAGAAAGACTGAAAACCAAAACAGCCTGGCCAAAGCATCATCACCGTTATTGATGTTACTCTTTATTGGAAGTCTTAGAAGAAAAAAAGCCTTCTTGTTGGCAGTTCTTCTTGTAGCTGCATGTTTTAGCGGCTGTACCGGACCCGGCACCGAATACCAGCAAACAGACTATCAAGTTCCCATAGTCATTCTGAATAATGGGGAGTCACCAGCCAGACAATTTGATGTTAACCTGTATCTTGATGAAGAAAAAATTGCGGCACTGCATATCAAGGAGCTGGACGCCAGTTCTTCAATGGAAGAGGAAATGATGGTAACAGTTGAAGGGGGCGAACATACCCTCAAAGCGATAGTAGACGAGAAGAACTATGTAATTGAATCAGATGAGGACAATAATGTGGATGAAATCGTATATAATTTTACTTAGTCTCCTGATAATAGTCATTTTTCCGGCATCTGCATCATATGCCGGAGATAAGCCGCTGACTACTGTTTTGCATGATGTACACCCGGGCGGTGTCGAATTTACCCTTGGCAACAGCAGATATAGCGGTGAGATGAAGTCAAATGATACCTACACGGTTGACTTTGAAGTTGCTGTTCCCGCGGATGCAAGTATCAGGTATGCAAGGGCATATACGTACTGGGTATGGAGTAAAAAAGGCCTGGAAGGTATATATCCGGTGATGAATGCATCAGTCATGCATCATGATGTTGTCAAAGCGGTATCACATGATTCGAGATATATCGATACCAAAGGATTTGCAGCGAGATACGACTTTTTTTCAGGCACAGATGTCTATGATCTGAGCGACCGGATACATGAAAATGGCACTTATTCGATATCATTACAAAATTCGGCAGATGATGAGCGGACATTTTGTTTACAGGGAATCGGACTGCTCATAATCTATGAATACCAGGACTCGCCAGTTATCGAATACTGGGTCAATGAAGGTTGTGATATGATCTATGCTGAACATGGTATCACCCCGGAAATGGCTACAACGACCACATATTTCAAAGGTGAGGTAGATGCAGAAAAGGTGAACAGGGCATACCTGATAACTGCTTCTCCATCAGGGGGCTTGACCCAGGGTGCAAAACAGACTCGCAACAAGCTTTATTTTAACGAGAAAGCAGAAGTCACGCCCATTCTGGGAGATATTATCAGGATATTATTCGGCAGCGGAAAAGTGTGGAAAGACATATACATGACAGGTGAATCAGTCCAGATCGCAATTGACGAGCGGGAAGTAACAAATTACCTGAAAACCAAAGATAATTTTGCCAGCATACAGGACAGCGGTGATTACATGTTGGTGACAAATGCGATTCTGGTACTGGAGTTCGAAGATGAAGGAGAAGCGACAGCGAAAGCGAATAAGACAGCAGGTTTCGAGCTACTGATTGGGATTGTTTCAATATTCTTTGCTTATGTGGCAGGTAAAAGGTGAGCAATAATGTGTATGGTTAAAACACGAGGGTTGTCAAAGTACTACACCTTTGGCTCAGGGAACCAGGTGGTGGCGCTTAAGGGTGTAAACCTGACTGTTGAAAGCGGCGAGTTTGTTTCGATAATGGGCCCGTCCGGATCAGGGAAATCTACACTGCTAAATATAATAGGATGCCTGGACAAGCCTACCGCCGGTGATGTCTATATAGATGATGTGAAGATCGACTATGGAAATGCCGGTAATCTCGTGCAATTGCACAGGCAAACAATGGGGTTCGTCTTCCAGGGATTTAACCTCATATCAACAATGAATGCCATAGAGAATGTATGGTATCCCATGTATTTCAACAAAGTTCCAAAGCCGGAACGGATAAAAAGAGCAGAAGAACTGTTAGAATCCGTGGGACTAAGGGACAGGACGCTTCACCTCCCCTCAGAACTATCCGGGGGCGAGCAGCAGCGCGTGTCCATAGCCCGGGCACTTGCAAACCGTCCCAGGCTTATCCTGGCAGATGAACCAACAGGGAATATAGACTCCAGGACAGGAAAGAAGATCATTGACCTTATGAAAAAGCTGAATAAAGAGCAGGGGATCACATTCATTGTTACAACCCACGATAAGGCAATGGCTAACAATGCCGACAGGGTGATAACAATAACGGACGGTGAGATCGTTGATTGAGGCATTCTTACTGGCAATGAGGCAGTTGCGAACCAAAAAGGTCAGGACACTGCTGATCCTGCTCGGGATATCAGTTGGTGTGGCGGCCGTTGTCGGAGTGACATCCCTGGGGGAGGGGATCCGTGTCAATGCAGTTGGTGAGATCGAAAAATCCCATGACCTGACCTTAATAGAGGTATCCCCGGGAGTCAGCAATGGAAATATTATCCTGATAACCGAATCAAAAGTACGTGCGGTCAGTGAATATGGATCTGTAGTCGCACCATATACCAAGGATGATTATGTGACACCAAATAAGACATATTTTAAGGCCAACGGCATTTCAGCACAATATATGGATGCCAAAGACCTGAAGCTTGAAGCTGGCATGTGGCTTGAGGAAGGAACATACCAGATCGTGCTGGGAAGTGATATCGGGGAGAAATTCGCAAAGATTGAGGGAGCAGAGATCGGAAACACCATTGATGCCAGGATCAGGTTGTACGGAGAAGAAGGCAGGGCGACAGATAAGGATGTTACCTTCATGATAGTAGGCAGGTTAAAACCTACCGGGACCGATACCGATGACCAGGCATTTATGGATATGAATATTGCCAGGGAGCTTACAGGGAAAGATGTTTATGACGGCATTATGGTTAAGCTGGATAAGTCCGGCCAGACGCCAGCTGCAAGAACTGCCATTGAGAAACTGGGGCTGACCTGCTATAGTGCACAGGATGAAATAGATTCGGTCAACAAAATAATGAACGCTGTGACCCTTGTTCTTGCATTCTTTTCAAGCATATCATTGATAGTGGGCGGGCTCATGATAATAAATACGATGATCGTCTCGGTGTATGAACGCACTCATGAGATCGGGATTACCAAGGCCATAGGGGCATCGGAATTGGACATAATCAGGATGTTTTTATCCGAATGTATCATTATAGGAGTACTGGGCGGGATACTTGGTGACCTGCTTGGGGTTATGTTTTCCTTTTTAATAGACAGTGTGGGCAGGCCCATGCTGGTAGCACAGTTGGGGATCGCGGATTTCGAACATTTAACAGTAATTAATATACAAATACTTGCAGCCGGGTTTTTGATATCATTGGTCATATCCGTTATTGCGGGCATTTATCCTGCATGGAGGGGTGCAAAGCTGGACCCGGTCAAGGCGTTACGACAGCTTTAGGTGGTGATAAATGTCAACAGGATCATTATTGCGCTTTATCCACTGTTGTCATTTTACTATCTGTCAAAGATGGGGTATAACACATTTTGTGTAATCCTATTCACAGAAGTTCACAGTGTTTATCTTCACATGTATCACACCTTTTTGAGCAGTTAATTTTGCCGCCATTTTTGCCAGGTGTTCTCCTTCTCCGCGCAGGACTAAAATACGCATGTAATAATCACTGGTAATATGAACCCGCATCGAGGATAGTAATATTTCATTTGACTCAAAAATTATTTTTTCAATAATGGCAGGTAGACCTTTCTTTACCGGGTTGTAGACTATCTCGAATATTCCTATACGTTCTCCTTTAACGTCATTCATCCATTCATGATACTGGATGTATCTCCTGAGAGCATCCCTTACGGCATCTGACCTTGATGCATGCCCATTATTGATAATTAATTCGTCAAAATGTGCTAATAAATCGTTCGGGAGCGTTATCCCGATCCTGGCTAATTCTTCTGTCATCCGGATGCTCCAAATATCAACAAAGCAACAAAGGATGGAAAACGCAGAGAGAAGAGGAGTAACCCTCTGCATTTTTCATTTACAGTGCAGATGTTTTTATGGAGGATGATAGTTTTCTCAGGTGACTGAGCTTTAATTGGTTATTGTATAACCTATGTTTTTGATAACTATCATCTGCAATTCATGTCATATGGATTACTTAGTAATAAGTTTTTCTATTTTAGTAATACAAAATATGAC
>PYCK01000243.1 GCA_009649835.1 Candidatus Methanocomedens sp.
GTTAAGTCTTGTGTAGATAAATTTTAATATTGCTTTTAGACATCGGCTATCCTTTTCCTAACATTTGAAAAAAGGTTATATTTAAATACGATATGGTCAGTAAATGGCTGACTATATCCGTATTGGCATAACTATACAAGGTGATATCTTATCCATATCGAGCCACACTATGCAGATCAAGTTAGTTGCAATAGATACCAGGCTATTTTTTTTCAATTATTTAGTATGGAACATTCTATTGCTTTTTGCAATATCCGATAACCAAATTATAGTAAGGAAAATAAAATGAAACAGGAGGAATCAGATGACTGCTAACGAATCCAAACTGGATTCAATAATAGATGAGTATAATGCCGAACCAGGTTCGCTGATATCCATATTACAGGACATCCAGGCAGAGTACAATTACCTGCCTGAGGAGTCACTGGAATATGTGGCTAAGAGACTGGATATCCCCAGGGTCCAGGTCTTCGGCGTGGCTACTTTTTTCAAGGCGTTCAGCCTGAAACCCAAAGGCAGGCAGCAGATACACGTATGCATGGGTACTGCCTGCCATGTAAGGGGTTCGAAAAAAGTACTGGAAGAACTGGAGCGAAAACTGGAGATCAAAGCAGGTGATACCACACCCGACGGCGAGTTTACACTTGAGACCGTTAACTGTGTAGGTGCGTGTGCCCTTGGTCCGGTTGTTGTGGAGAACGAAGAATACCATGGGGAGATGACACCCATCAAGGTCGAGAGTCTGTTAAACAGTAAATAGGTCTGAAGGTGAATTAATTGAAAGTAACATCGGTAAATGAACTGGAAGCCATTCGCAGTGAGATACTGGCCGGGAAGGACCAGGATAAGCCCTGCATTGCTGTTTGCGGCGGCCCGGGCTGTCTGGCAAATCAGTGCCTGGAAGTGAGGGATGCATTTGTTAACGAGATAGCAGCAAAAGGCCTGACCGACAAGGTGGATGTCAGGACGACAGGATGCCATGGTTTTTGTGAATGCGGACCCATAGCATTGATCTATCCACAAGAGATTTTCTACCAGGGATTGTCTATAGATGATATTCCTGAAATAATCGAGGAGACGATTATCAACAACAAGACCGTTGACAGGTTGCTGTATACTGATGACGAAGCAGGACAGCTTGTTGAGACTGAAGGCGAAGTCCCGTTCTATAAACAACAGATGCGGCTTATTCTTGGCAATAACAGCAAGATAGACCCCCACAGTATAGAGGATTATATCGCCATCGGAGGTTATTCTGCACTTGCAAAGGTGCTGGGTGGAATGCAGCCCATGGATGTGGTTGATGAAATTAAGAATTCTGGCATAAGGGGCCGTGGCGGAGGAGGTTTTCCAACCGGACGAAAATGGGAATCCACCCGTAATGCAGAAGGTGACATCAAGTATGTCATCTGCAATGCAGACGAGGGCGATCCTGGAGCCTTCATGGACCGCAGTATCCTGGAAGGCAATCCACACAGCGTGCTGGAAGGAATGATCATCGGCGCTTATGCCATTGGCTCCAATGAAGGGTATGTCTATGTCAGGAACGAATATCCACTGGCGCTAAAGAACATCAACCTGGCAATTAAGCAGGCACGTGAGGCTGGTCTGCTGGGAGACAATATACTGGGCTCGGGATTCAATTTCGACCTGAAGGTCAACCGTGGCGGCGGCGCGTTCGTATGCGGCGAATCCACGGCTCTGATGGCATCGCTGGAAGGAAAGCCTGGTGAGCCAAGAGCCAAGTACATCCACACATCAGATAAGGGACTGTGGGACCGCCCGTCCAATCTCAACAATGTGGAGACCTGGGCCAACATTCCCCTGATCATCAACAACGGCGCAGACTGGTATTCTGCTATCGGTACCGAGTCCAGCAAGGGTACCAAGGTGTTCAGCCTTGTCGGCAAGATCAACAACACCGGCCTGGTGGAAGTGCCAATGGGCATGACCCTGCGTGAGATCATATTCGATATCGGCGGCGGCATCCCTGATAACAAGGCGTTCAAGGCTGTCCAGACCGGCGGGCCCAGCGGTGGGTGCATACCCGAATCGCTCATCGACCTGCCCGTGGACTACGACCGGCTGACCGAGGTAGGGTCCATGATGGGGTCCGGCGGTATGATAGTGATGGACGAGGACACCTGCATGGTGGACGTGGCACGCTACTTCATCAACTTCCTTATGGAAGAGTCATGCGGTAAATGCGTGCCCTGTCGCGAGGGACTGCTGCGCATGGGCGAGATACTTACAGACATAACAGAGGGCAGGGGCAGAATGGAAGACCTTGACCTGATACAGGACCTGTCCGAAGTGCTCAGGGACGCTTCCCTGTGCGGTCTGGGCCAGACAGCACCGAATCCGGTGATGTCCACCCTGAAATACTTCAGGAACGAGTACGAGGCACATATCAAGGACCACAAATGTCCGGCAGGTGTGTGCACTGAACTTATTACATACAGTATCGATGCCGGTAATTGTACAGGCTGCGGCCTGTGCCTTAAGAAATGTCCGGCAGAGGCCATTACAGGAGAAACGAAGCAGCCCCATGTACTGGACGCTGGGAAATGCATCAAATGCGGCATCTGCTATGACGTGTGTAAGTTTGATGCCGTTAGAAAGGAGTGATCCGGATGTCACAAAATTCACAAACACCACGAGGAGAAATGGTGAAGATCATGCTGAACGGTGCCGAAGTGCAGGCAGATCCTTACTGGAGCCTGCTTGAGGTTATACAGTTCTACGGGATAGATATCCCCACGCTATGCCACGACGAGGGGCTTACACCTTACGGTGTATGCAGGCTCTGTGTTGTTGAGATCGGTAGCGGGGATAAGACCAAACTTGTCGCTTCGTGCATGCATCCGGTATGGGAAGGACTTGAGGTGCGAACCCACAGCAACAGGGTGATCAAGACCAGGAAGACTATCCTGGAACTGCTCATTGCACGGTGTCCAAGTTCAAAGAAACTGCAGGATATGGCTGCACTGCTTGAACTCAAAGAGGTCAGGTTCGAACCCCTGAACGACGACTGCATACTGTGCGGGCTGTGCGTGCGCATGTGCGAGGAACAGATGGTGGCCAAGGCCATCGGGTTCGCTGGCAGGGGTACTGACCGCTACATCACCACACCTTTTGACATGAATTCTGAGGAGTGCCGTAAGTGCGGTGCCTGTATGTATATCTGCCCGGTCTGTGAACTGCGGTGCCAGGGACCACAGGCAGATACCGTGCTGTGCAGCGGGTGTATCAATACCGAGCCGGTGTGTGCCCCGGATTACGGTGATGCCATGTGCTTCATGGTACCGTGCCTGTCATGCGTGAAGGGACCTGAGGATGTGAAATAACAGGTACAGATCTTGAATGAATTGATCTGGATAAATTGAATAATTTGATAATAAAAGTCATTGAACACAAAATTTGGAGGAAAAATATGTCATTAACAAGAATAAATGCAACAGCGGCAACGCTGACAAAGAACAGGACCGAAGATTCGGTAAGCCCTATCAGCGGCATGTGTACCACCTGTGTGGACGGGTGCATCGGCATGTGCGAGATAGGCAAGTCTGCTTACCGCGGACACGAGGTCATCTACCCGCAGCCGTATGGGATTACTACCTCGGCTTCTGAGAAGGACTACCCGCTGGATTTGAGCCATTTTAATATTATGGGAACGGCCGTGGGTGCCATTGGCATTGAAGCAGACAGCGATAAGGCCATTTTCCCGAATGTAGACCTTGAAGTAAGGATCGGTAAGGACAAGGAAATCAAACTGAGACTGCCTTTCATCATCCCGGGTCTCGGCAGCACTGCCGTGGCCAAGAACAACTGGGACGGGCTGGCCATCGGTTGTGCCATGGCTGGAGTGCCCCTGACCATCGGCGAGAACGTTTGCGGTATGGACCCTGATTCCGTAATTGAGAACGGACGTGTAGAACATTCACCCGAGCTGGCCAACAGGATCAAATTGTACAGGGATTGGCAGATGGACGGATACGGTGATATCATCTTGCAGGCCAATGTGGAAGATACTGTCTTGGGCGTGCAGGAATACGGACTTGAGAAACTGGGTATTGAGACTGTTGAGTTGAAATGGGGACAGGGTGCCAAGGACATCGGCGGCGAGGTCATGCTGAACACCCTGGAGAAGGCACAGCTGCTGCGCAGGCGCGGGTATGTGGTGCTGCCTGACCCATTGGACCCGGACGTGATCGATGCGTTCAATGCGGGAAGTTTCCATGAGTTCGAAAGGCACAGCCGGATCGGCATGGTGACCGAAGAGGGCTTCATGAGCCGTGTTGAAGAGCTGCGAAATCTTGGTGCCAAACATATCTTCCTGAAGACAGGTGCATACAGGCCTGCTGACCTGGCCAGGGCAGTGAAGTATGCCAGCAAGGCCGAGATTGACCTTTTGACTGTGGACGGTGCGGGCGGCGGTACAGGTATGAGCCCCTGGAGAATGATGAATGAATGGGGTATGCCGCAGGTGGAGATATACTCCCTGCTGCACCAGTACATAAAGAAACTGGATGACCGCGGTGAGTATGTGCCTGATGTGGCTGTCGCAGGCGGTATCACGCTTGAGGACCAGGTCTATAAGGGACTGGCGATCGGTGCTCCGTACAACAAGCTTATTGGTATGGCAAGAGGTCCGCTGGCGGCTGCCATGGTGGGCAAGACTATTGGCAAGAAGATCAATGAGGGACATGTGCCTGTGTATATCAGCAGGTTCGGCAGTAGTATCGAGGAGATCTTTATCGCCGCACCTGAACTGAAAAAGATGTATGGTGACAGGTTCGCTGATATTCCGCCAGGTGCCATTGGTGTGTATACATACTTCCAGCGGCTGGGCCAGGGTATGCGCCAGTTGATGACAGGGAACCGGAAGTTTGCTCTGCAGTATATCGAGCGGGATGATATTGCAGCTATTACGAGAGAGGCTGCCGAAGTTTCAGGAATTCCACATGTAATGGATGTGGATAAGGACGAAGTAGAGAAGATCCTGAACGCCTGAACTTTTCTGTGAAGTGTATTAGCCGGCCGGGGATGCCTGGTCGGCTTTTTTTTTATTTTGTTACGATTAACTATAACTCCTGATTTTAAAAAAATCTCATAATTACAGATGAGTAAGCTGAGTTTGAGTGATGGAGTGTGAAATGCGAGCATCTCAATGCAATCCAGCCGCCTCTACTTATTCCCCTCACAAGAGCCAAACGCCGCTGGGTGCTGTGTTGTGCTGGTGCGGTGGTTGTGAAGTGAACGGGTGGGGCAGGCCGATTTGCATGCTAATGGAGACAAGAGCCCGAAAACTTTGAATGAAAGTGAATGTATTGGCACAATTGAAAGATATACTGAATTAAAGATGATTATTGAGTGTGGTTTAGATAACGGAATCTGAAACTCAAGTGCTTTTTTCTGTTTCTTTTATCTGTATTCGTGCATCCACCACCTGACGTGCCAACGTTTTTGAGGAGTTCATATCAGTCCATGGACTCATGATGAATGACTTAATGGCTGCAATAGGAAGGCCATCGGGATAATCTGCATGCCTATATGCATCGGTCCATGAAAGAAGTACACCTTCTCCCCTCATTGCCTGTTCATGGAGCTTATCGAAAATGTGGCGATTATAGGCATTGTTTTCCTCAAGTTCATCCCGATAGTTGGGATCGCTCATTTCTTGCTCATACGCTTTTTTAGCATCCACCCCGTCAGGATAAATACGGAAAAGCGTAACTGGACCGTAGTTGTAGTCATTGAGTATGCAAATATAAGGATGTTGTTCCAGTTCTTCCCGTAGCATCTCAGCCATTTCTACCAGATGACCTATCAATACACGATAACCCTGCTTGCCTAACAGCAATAGGTTAGCTAACGCTGCCATGGTACCTGCTGCAGAGCGTGAACTTTCCAAGGTGTAGATGCCTGGATGATAATAACCGAACTGATAAAGATATGGCATCTGCTCAGGCTCACGGCTTAGAAGTGTCATATCCTCTCGGTTTTTTAGAAGAAAAACACTGGAAATATAAGGAGTGTAGCCTGTCTTGTGAAAATCAATTCCAATACTATCTGCCATATGGAGAGATTTGATCTTCATGGAAGAATCTTGTAGAGAACGCAGTGTTCTTGCATGATAGCCTAAGGGATTTGTCTCGAAGTCATAATCATTAAATACAGACCATGGCCAGCCAATAACGGCATCAGCATGGATATGTGGAGGTTTTTCCAGTGAAAATTCATAGGCCAGTCTGTCCCGAAGCTGCACAATTGCAGCCAGATCATCAATTCCAAAGGCGTCTGTAGTACCCAGAGTAGGGAGGATGACAGCAACTTTTTCCTGTTCTTCGAATGCCTTTCGAAGGTAATCTTCAAGGTCTGTCAACGACATTTCATTTTTATGGGTACTGGGTATTGTCACAAGATTCTTTGTTCCCACCCCCAGCCAGCTGGCTATATTATACCGTGAATAATGGGATGATTCTGACGCCACGATCTTCACATCATCGCGTATCCCTTCTGTCATACCTGTCCCGCCAAGCATCTTTTCAATTCCCAGTTTACAGCCGTACAGATTCGTGCCTGTACCGCCGAATGTGAAAAGACCTCCTGACTTTTGCGAATCATAGCCTATCAGATTCGAGAGCATGCTAACAACTTGAATTTCTGCTTTCGCAAAAAGGGCAGAATATTCATCCCAGATGATGTTAGGGCTATACATTGCAGCCGCGATAAAACCTACAATGCTGGGAACTGTTGGTGGAGGAACGACATTCGCCTGGGTATTTGGATGCCCCCAGAGAGTCATGCCCTGACAATAATCCGCCAGAGTCTCGGTTACGCTTTCCACCGAGCTTATATGTTCAGGGAAATCCTGTATTTGTGCGGTTCCAAATTGACCTTGTTGTTCGATTCCGGATAAAATTGAAGGATTTTCTTTGTCAAAACTTTGAAGCTTGCATGTCGGGCACTCTTCCTGTTTTATTCCCAAGATTGGGGCAACACATTTCAAATTATCTACATGATCGAGAAAATGTGAAATGGTGTGAGTGAAATAACCGTCCATGATTGGATCTGAAAACGGAGTTGGAAAAAATGTTTGAATGTGTTCTAGAATTTCTGTATAATGTTTTTCCTTTGTATTTCTTTTCATGTTCGACCCCCACAGTTATAGTAACCTATGTATTTGATTTATTTTAGTTCTCACATATATAATATCCTGTCACTCATTTGACTGAAAATGCTGAAATGTTGTCAAAAAAGCCTTTAATGTCTCTTTCCAGTACCCATTGGTCGTAGGAGTTGGGATACCAAAAAAGGTTCGCTGATATTCCGCCTGGTGCCATTGGTGTATATACGTACTTCCAGCGGCTGGGCCAGGGTATGCGCCAGTTGATGACAGGGAACCGGAAGTTTGCTCTGCAGTATATCGAGCG
>PYCK01000244.1 GCA_009649835.1 Candidatus Methanocomedens sp.
GGTATATTTGTCAGTATATGTGTCTTTACGAGTTTTGCAGGCATCAGTATTAAGGAAATAGCTATTTGTCAATAAGATTTTCTAAATATCCTTTTTAACGTTTAGGCACATATATTGCACCGGAATTCTAATGACAAAATACTTTGAAGTAACAAGGAGGGATGCAGCCGCACGATTGGGTAAGTTGCTGCTGGACGATCATTATCCCACACCTTTGATCCTGCATCCCGGAAAGGACAGCCCCATTGTTTTCGCAGGCAGCCTGTGGGCCCGGAATATATTATCACCTGATGAAGTGGATCCTGGCAAACTTGTTATCCTGCCAGGTAAACCAATGCCCCTGCATGCCAGGCCCGAAATGGTAAAAGAGATCTATGACTCTGTAAAACAGGAACGATATCATTGGGAAAAACGGGATGGGGCAATAGGCCAATTAGTACACCCGTCCTACCCGGATATCCCACATGCGGATATGTATGTCATAGGTGCGGCAAGACAAATGGAAAATAATCCCAGGATGTTGCTGGACACTGTAATTCATATCAAGAACAATACTCCTCCTGATACTGCCCTGTATGCCCCTGCACTGGCAACCCCTGAGAACCTTTGCCTGCTGCTCTACCTGGGCATTGATATTGTCGATGACATACTTCCCACGATCAAGGCATATGATGGTATCTACATGATGCCCGATGGTGAGTACAGGCTGTCAGACCTGCCAGTACTGCCCTGTTCATGCTGCGTATGCGCTAATACCAGTGTGGGAGACCTGCAGGAAATGAGCGCACAGGAGCGGGGTAAACTGGTGGCCAGGCATAACGTGAACAGGCTGGTAGAGGAAAAACAGATCATTGTCCAGCGTATCAGGGGCGGTAATCTCAGGGAATATGTGGAAGGAAAATGCCGCAGTAGTCCCTGGCTAACAGCATTGCTTAGGCTTATTGACCAGGAACATGTGTACCTTGAACAGCATACGCCGACATACCGAAGCGTTACCATGTACGCAAATACTTCTGAATCTTTAAACAGGGTAGAAGTAAAGCGGTTTGCCAGCAGGGTACACTCACAATACCAGGCACCTGCTGCAAATATACTGCTGCTGCTCCCCTGCTCTGCCCGTAAGCCTTATTCCATATCCAACAGTCACCAGATGTTCAACCGGGCCGTTGGCAGGAACAGGCGGGCATTGAACGAAGTGATAATCACATCGCCACTGGGTATAGTACCGCGGGAACTGGAACTGGTATATCCTGCCGCCCATTATGATATACCTGTGACAGGGCACTGGGACCTTGAAGAACAATCCTGGGTGACAGGGTGCCTTGTGGATTACCTGGAAAACAACAAGTACTCTCACATAATCGCCCATGTGGATGGTGCCTACAGGGATATTTGCCAGAGTGCTGCCGAAACGCTGGGTCTTGATATTATATTCACTGCCCAGGGCAGCGTTACATCTACCCGATCACTGGGGACATTAAGGTCTACTGTCTCTGGTATTGTCCGGGACGAGGAGTACGTACTTCGTAAGACCACTGAGATGGCAATAAACATGTTGAGGGGGATTGCAGATTACCAGTTTGGCAGAGGTGCAGGATGGCTTTTAGTCCCTGATGGTGCTTCCATCAAGGCACCGTTCCCGAAATACCAGGTATATTATGAAAAAAAGCAGCTGGCCAGCCTTAACCCAAGGACAGGGACACTTATCCCGACACTTGAAGGTGCCATGCGGCTTATTGAACTTGGAACATACCAGATCCAGATAGATGATTTTGTGCCCAGCGGCAACCTGCTGGCACCTGGTGTGGTGGATGCCGATGTGAATATCAGGCCGTCCGACCAGGTGATAGTAGTAAGTGAGCGGGTGCTGGGTGTGGGCAGGGCATTGATGGGCGGTGCCGAGATGGTACGATCTACCAGGGGCATTGCAGTTGATCTGAGGAAGGTTATGGAGATATAATATGGAAATATCATGCTCGTCGTTGTTTTTGTGGGACTATGGTATTGATGAGATAGCCACGATACTGGGCCGGGCAGGAATAGAGAATATTGAGTTCTGGGCAGAAACACCTGAATTCTGGCAGTACCGCCACGAAGCAAAAGTTGTGGAACACCTGGAAGATGTAATATCCACCTTTTTTGGACACGTCACTGTTCATGCCCCTATCATGGACTTAAATCCGTCATCCTATAATGAACATGTACGAAAAGCTACCATCAAGGAGACATTTTGGGCCATAGACCTGTCCTCAAAGCTGGATGCTCGTGTGTTGACCATACACCCTGGGAACAGGACCGTGCACCGGCAGCCAACCCCGGAAGACTGGGAGAAGTTCTTTGACTATCTCACTGTTTGTACAGGATACGCTCGTGAGATGGGTGTTGTCCTTGCTCTTGAGAATCTCTCACCCAGGTTACAGAACATGTGTTACGAACCATCACTTATGGGAGATGTACTGGCAAAGTATCCTGATCTTATGATGACATTTGACATAGCCCATGCGCTTCAAACAGGTCAGGATAATGCCCTGGATTTTATTAATGAACTTGGCGGCAGGATCGTGAATGTGCATGTGGGAGGTGTGCAAAACGGTACCCCACATTACCCGGGACATATGGCCAGGAATCCTGAGATCATTGAAATACTTGGCAGGCTCCAGAGAAGTGGGTATGATAATGACCTGACCATTGAGATTGACGATAAGCTGATCAGCCGGGACATGTCAAGATCTGATAAGATATCTGCACTAATAAAAGAAAAAGTATATCTTATACAAGCGTTAAATATAATAACAATATAATATAATATGATAATGATGAACATCATGATGAATATTATCCGAAAATATTATTCCAAGGAAAAATAATCATTTATAGTAAAAAATTATATTCTTAATATAGAAAGTTTTATTTTATATTATGAGTATTTAATTTCGGCGGAGGAGCATTAATATGAAAAATCAGTCAGTCAAAGTTTTTGACATTTCCGATAACGAATTTGCTGACACGCTCATGGGTTTTGGGTTAAAAAGGAATGTCGCTAAAACACTTACATTTCTTAGAAACGGCGATAAGGTAACCTCACGTGATATCGAAATCGCATCCAACTTAAGACAACCTGAAGTCAGTACTGCAATGCGTGAACTCGATAACCTTAATTGGGTGATCATCAAGGAAGTGAAAAAACCTGGAAAAGGTAGACCTTTTAAGACATATCAACTGGATAAGAGTATAAATACTATTATCGATCACCTGGGGAAACAAAAAGTTATGGAGTCCAGGACTATACTGGAAAATATCCAGAAACTGAAACAAATGAATGTGTCCAAAAAATGATTTCACCACATCAAAGGGAAGGGGAAATATAACAATGGTGTGGGGAAATATAACAATGGGATGGAGAAATATAATAATATAACATTAGCCAGGGACATGATCCCTGGTTCAGTTAGTGTTATTATATTCTTGTATTACATCTTTTCCTTCAATGAACACGAGCCCATGTTCATCAGCAAACTTTATAGCATCCTCTTTTGACAGTGCCAGACCGTTTGTTCCATCAAGCATTTCACATATGGCCATGGCAGGGATGATTCCTGCAAATTCTGCAAGGACCACTGATAATTCAGTCTGCCCGGCACGCTTGTTGACCAGACCATCTGCAGCCCTCAACAAAGATACATGACCCGGTGACCTGAATTCGGATGACAGGTCAACGTCCATACCATTCATGGCCTTATTGACGAATTCCCCGATCCGGCTTATGGTCAATGAACGATCCTTATCAGTGATGCCGGTAAAAGTGTCCCTGTGGTTCACCCATAGTGAAAATGAAGATTTGGAATCATAGGGTATATCCCCGTCCTTTTCTACCATTTTTCGAAGTATCTTTCCATCCCCATTCAAGTCTGAATTACGTAGAATATCTGAATAAAAAGGAAGTCCAAGTTTACCGGCAGCCGAGGGATGTATGGCCACACAGATCAAACCTCCTCCATCCTTTCGCATATTATAGACATGAGCAGGTGTAACCCTGTTGGCAGGTATGACGAAATCGGTCTCACCCTCACGGTCATCTGAGTCAAAGAGTAATATCATCTCCCCGTTCTTAAGCGCCTCTGCCGCTAGTTGTACTTGATTATTCTCAAAATTGTTCATTGTGTATCACTTCAACTTATTCTACTATTACTGTAATTTTGCTGCCATCCTTCAATCCAAGGTGTTCTCTCAGGTTCTCTGTTGATATTATCTCGATGATATCGTCAGGGTAATGTGTCCTGTCCGGTATCATTATGGCTCCCCTGGTGCCGTTGCCCAGGGAAACAGGGAAACACCGCCCTCCTCCGAATGTGCGGTTTTTGCTGGTGAATCCCTCTATGGTTACCTTGTCCTTCATGTTCAACAGGGTCCGGCATCCTATGCTTTCTTGTTCCAGTTTTATATTCAGGGTTCCCGGATAGGGTTCGAATCCCAGCAGGTTGACGAACTGGTCATGATATCCTTTAATGGTAGTGTAATACTGCCCCTCACCCAGACCTGTGATGACATGACCTGTCAGTTCGATCGGTGTTGAACCGGGTGTGAATATCTGGCGGTATTCCAGGTACTCTGCTTCCAGCACCTGCCGCCCGGCACTGGTTATCTTGATGTGCTGGCCCGCAGGCCTGACTTCACGGGTAATGTATCCTGCCTGTTCAAGGGATTGCAGCCGCCGGGATGCAGTCTGGGTACTGGAAAAAATGTGGTTTGCAAATTCAGATGATGATATCCTGGTAATTCCATCAAGTCCGCCCATGAGTGCCAGTTTTTTTAGTGCTGATATGTCTTCCATTGTACTCGCCATTTTTGAGATGCATATCAAATATGGAGCACATGATATTAAAGGTTGTGGAATCAATTTAGTCAAATATCCCTGGAATGGAGGCAAGCCCCTCATTAATGTCATTGACCAGGATGTGTGGGATGCCTGCTATCATTTCATCTTCTGTATACCTGCTGTGCTTTCGCGAACCTTTGCAGCCAATGGAAAGGCACAGGCGTTTGGTATTGAATGGTGTAACCGTGCATTCCCCGCACACGGAAGCCGTACCGTTGTTACTGAACAGCAGGGGCTGGCCGTTGTGGTAGGACATGGCCTGTACCAGCCGCATGGCCCTGGCAGGATTGAGGAACAGCAGCAGTACATCAAACTCGACCTGGTCCTGCTTTACCGGGAATAGTTCCACAAAGTTGTATCGTGTATCCAGGCGTGGCAGTGAACCGGCTGCCTGGGCGGCTGCTGCTTTGCTTATGTACCTGCCAGAACTGAAATAATATTCGTCAGGCCGGGGCGCATCCCTGCCCAGTACATAGGCACCCACAGGACAGCCCTGTACTGAGAATGAGATGGTTTCGCCATGGCGGGCCTGCTGGACAAGTTCGCAGAAGAGTTTGTCTGTTCGGGATTCGGGGCCGGTTTGGGTGAATCTGACCCCTACCGGAAAACCGCTATCCATTAATGCTGTGATGTTCTCTGTTGACATTGGTATTCAATTCGGATTCATGTTGTATATAATGAGTACTTCATCTAGCAATCCTTAAATAGTCAACATGCATATATTGACCTATGTTCCTGCCAATAGATGAAAAACAGTTCAAGTTCTGGAAACTAAGAAGAGACGGGCTTCCCAATATCAATATTGCACGCTCGTTCAATATCTCAAGGCAAGCGGTATCCAGGGCGCTCATCAGCATGGATAAACGTATTGAGGATACACTGCTTGAGATGGCGCAGGCAAACCAGATAGAGGTGGAGAGTATAAATTCTGAGCGGGGTATCCTGTTCGGGCACTCGATACCGCTTGATGCCAGCGCCATCATATTCGTGTCAGCAAAACATGGGGTGCAGGTGTGGTACGAGCACGAAGGGGACTGCGGCGCATGCAGCAGGTATACGCAGTGCATCGAACTGCTGTGGGACCTTGCAGATGAGATGAAGATCAAGCTTGAGAAGACGGATGATCCGACTAAACTGGCGGATGAACTGTTCGGGAAGTTGAGGGGATTGGCTTGACACTGAATGTAGCAGAAACTGTGCGGAAAATGATGGGGTGGTGTCCGAATGTAACACCGTTGAGATACAGATCAATGCAGCCTGTTGATTTTGAATATACTTCACTGGAACCATCTGGCGAATCAAATGTTGAAAGCATCCAATCCAACAATATCGCATTCCCTGCTAATACTTCTTTGTTTACTCTTTGCTTTGTGATATGCTTTTATCTGGTCATTCCTTTAGCCCGGAACATGGATTATGCGATCTCGATTCCAATTCTCGTTGGAATGTATTCCTTATTTTACTTCATTGTGGTCAAAACATTCCAGGCAAACATTTCAATTGATGAAAATGGAGTGCACTTTAAGTCCTTCGGGTTAAGGGATTTCACACTAAACTACAGGGACATTAAATCCGTTACACCAAACAAATATGCAAAACCTTCAATCGTATTTATGGCAGCAATGCTAATTATCCTTGCTGCAATGCTTGCATATTCAGTAATATCCGGGGAATGGCAATTGGTCATATCAATTGTTCTATTGCTGCCATGGTACTTGCTTGTGAAACATAAGCAAGACCGGAAATACCATGATCTAGATACACAATTGTATATCGAATACGAAAATAAAAAGTGGTATGAATTGACTGCTTATTATTCGATTGTAACAGACGAGATGACTGCATCCGGAATACAGGCTGCGATTGAATATTACGGGGGGGCAAAGTGAAATGACTGTTTCTTTCGAATATATTAAGAGAATGATGGGGTGGTGCCCCAATGCCGAAATGCAGCTGAAAAGGGAGGGAATATATATGGATTCGTATGGAGTAATCGTTATTAATAAAATTAAAGGTATGGGATTCAATGGTTTTGTCAGTATCCTGCATCTGGTGTATGCACTGTGGCTTGTCAGTACAGCCTTAAGGGTGCTGGCAAATGTACAGATATTTCCGTGGTATGTGATGGATATTATATTCTTATCTTCAGGGATACTTCTGTTAATAGGTATCACATCGCTGGTGATGTTCTTTAATTTCGTGAAATCTGCACAAATCCAGAGGATACTGGCTTCCAGTAATATTGTTTTGACACTTGTGTTTTTCTGGTATCTGGGCCAGACCCTGATATCGCATGAATCCCAGATCACGGTATTTGACAAACCGTTCAATTACTATGCTTTCGGTATAATTTCATTGATAGTTTTTACAGCTATCCTGGCGGTACCTAATATCATGGCTTTTTTCAGCAAACCCGTTGAGAAAAAGAACACACGGTTCATTGCTGCAGCGGTACTTGTCTTTATTATTTCATTCGCCTCTTTGGGAGCGTATTATACCTACCTTGGTAATCAGAGGGAAGTCTTGCTGATAGAGGAACAGCCCGGAGATTCTGGATATAGATTATATGGATTAGACCCGAATGTGATCGACACAAGTGCATTCGGACCGTTCGAGTACCAGTATTTCCTTGATTCCAATAGCAAAACGACTGGTCATCCCATTACTTCAGGGGCATACGAGGCCATACAGTTCCTGCAGGGTGAAGAGAGTGGCAGTGTCCTGGGGTGGTGGGACTATGAACTCGATATAAAGGCATCTGGCAAGGAGCCTGTTATTGCCTATGCCTCTGAGGAGATTAAATGGTCTGTTGGTAGACCGTCTGAACTATACGATACCTTCGAATCCAATGAGAAGGTTATGGATGTATCCAGGTTCTTCACTGCCACTTCTGAGGAAGTTGCAAGTGATATTGCCGGGAAGTACGGGGCCAGGTACGTGTACATTTCAAGGAACAGATGGGATGTTTACTTCACGGTTATGTACATGACCGCCTGGCCTAACTTTAAAGTAGGGGAGGTAGGCGGTTTTCAATCCGAAGCTTTTATTAAAGAATACTATGAGCCGTCTGTGGCTTACAAGTTCAATACTGGTGCGGAAATGGAGTATTTTGAGAAGATATTCGAGAATGAGGATGTGTTGATTTACGAGTTGAAGTGAGGGGGGCAGCCGGGTGAGATTAAAG
>PYCK01000245.1 GCA_009649835.1 Candidatus Methanocomedens sp.
GATTTATACCATTATTAAGTACTACCCCCACAAATTGAAAAATGTTACTCAAAAATATCTTGATGAGTTTGCCAGTATTGAAAATATTCCTTTGCACGAAATCGAGTTGTATGAACTTGCTAATGATTTGATTCTTGCTGAATCAGTTATCGAGTCAACGCAACATTATCAAATGACAATGAAGATGGCTTCAGATATGGATTTGTCAAAAACATCGGGAAAAGTTATATACTAGCAATTGCCAACATCTTATTAATACCGTTATAATAACCGGGGGGTTATGATGTCATTGAAAAATCAATCAATTGTTATTTATTTGGCAATCGTGATAGTACCAAGTATTTTTCTAAGTGGCTGTATTGCACCCTCTGATGAGTCCCCGGCATCTCGTACAACAGATACGGTATCGTCTACATGGATGGACATAGAACTTACTGATGTTGCAACTCAAGAAACGTTTACAATCAGCGATTTCAAAGGCACACCTATTTTACTTGATAGCTTTGCCGTATGGTGTCCCACATGTTTGCAGCAGCAAAGGAAAATGGCTGAGCTAAAAGAAAGAAAAGGCGCTGCTATAATACACATATCCCTGGATACCGATCCCAATGAGGATGAAAATAATGTCAAAGAACATATTGAAACCCACGGCCTGGACTGGTACTTTGCGATTTCACCCATTGAACTCACCAATGCATTAATTGAAGAATTTGGATTACAAGTGGTGAATGCACCCAGTGCACCGGTCGTCCTTATATGTGAAGATGGATCTGCCAGACTGTTAACAAGCGGGGTAAAATCTGCTGATGAATTACTTGCAGCAATAGATGAAGGGTGCTGATATGGCACTGGAATTATTCATTTTTTCAGAAGCATTCATATTAGGATTACTCACTCCATTAACTGCAGCCTGTGTTTTGCCGCTATATCCCGGCTTTTTAGTGTACCTCTCCAATCAACTGTCGGGAAAAGAAGCAAACAGAAACACCATTGCATTATTTGGACTGATCATAACGGCTGGAATAGTTGTTTTCATGCTGCTGCTCGGATTGATTTTTACTACCATTCTGCAGGTAGCCTTAACAAGCGTGATTGAGATTGTATCACCCATAGCCTTTGGAATACTAATAATAATTAGCATACTGTTAATAGTTGATATTGACGTGGGCAGATACCTCCCAAGAACCGAAGCGCCTCTTGGCACCAATCCTTTACTCAATGCTTTCGTTTTCGGATTCTTTTTTGGGGCTATTGTGGTACCGTGCAATCCCCCGTTTATCGCCGTACTGTTTACCAGAACAATATCCACCATAGGTTTTGTCGAAAATGTCCTGCGTTTCATAATGTTCGGGATTGGCATGGCGTTCCCCTTGCTGGTATTTTCACTGATCTCCACCGCTTCAAGCAATGCAATAATCAACTACCTGACAAAACACAAGAGAGCTATAAATTTCACTGCTGGGATAATAATGTTAATAATTTCAGTATATTACCTTGTAGTTGTTTTCAGGATATTTGGGTGATGGATATGAATAGGAGTGTAACAATACTCATACTGGGAGTGGCAGTATTAGCACTGTTCACATGTACGGGGTGCGTTGAAGAGAAAGACTCACCCGATTCCATAGAACGGTTGCCAGAAATACGTGAAATGGAAGAGGAGATGGGAATAAAAATAACATCAAGAGGGGTGAAATATCTGGTAGATCCGGAAAATATCCAATCCGGTGGCCCTCCAAAGGACGGGATCCCGTCAATTGATATTCCGAAATATGTCACAGTTGAGCAGGCTGATGAATGGATACAGGATAATGAACTGGTACTGGCGATCATCCATAAGAATGTAACACGCGTGTATCCGCTGCAGATACTGGTGTGGCATGAGATTGTCAATGATTGGATAGCTGATGATCCGATTCTTATCACCTATTGTCCATTATGCGGATCAGGTATTGCCTATAATCGAACCATTAAAGGAGAAGTGGTGGAATTCGGAACCTCAGGAAAATTATACAATTCCAATCTGGTAATGTACGACAGAAAGACCAATTCCTACTGGACCCAGATCGACGGTCTGGCTATTGTGGGTGAGTTAACAGGGACAAAGCTCATTCCCCTATCAATAGACACTGTTGTATGGAGGGACTGGAAATCAGCACATCCGGGCTCAGAGGTTCTCAGCCAGGATACCGGATTCATGCGACCTTATGGCACAGATCCTTACGGGAATTATTATGAGAATAGTTTTGTATTCTTCCCTGTTGAGAATGAGGATAAGAGGATCCATCCCAAGACCGTTGTTTTCGGTATAGAAGTAAACGGCACCTTCAAGGCATACCGGGAGGACAACCTGAAAGAATTGAAGGTGATCGAAGACACGGTCAATGGTATCAAGATAACAGTAAAGAGGGATGATGCCGGTATCGTTATGATAACAAACCTGGAAACGGGAGATGAGATTGTTAAGGAGAGGGATTTCTGGTTCGCATGGTATGCCTTCCACCCTGAGACCGAATTATATGAACAATGATTGAAAAACGGCACCAGGGCAATAAGTGCTTTCAAAAATTTATTATTTATTAATCTAAGGGCTTAGAGGCAAATTTTAAGGATGAGAAGTGTTCAGATACGTGATTTGAGGTTTTGAAGACGTTATGAGGATTTTTCGGAGGCTGATATATTAAGAACAATTTCTGTATGTCAGTCGAAAAGTTTATCCTGAAACCTGCCGATTTCTGCTGTAATGATACATTTCACCAAACTCCATGGAAATGGCAACGATTTCATTGTCATCGACGAATACAGCGGCTTAGTAGTACCGGATAATAGCAAACCCGGTTTTGCAGAAAAATACTGCGCCCGGCAGTTCGGCATCGGCGCCGATGGTGTGATCTTCCTGTCAGTATCAGCTTCATCTGACATAAAAATGAGGCTCTTCCAGCCCGACCGCTCAGAAGCAGAGATGTGCGGCAACGGCATCAGGTGTCTGGTGAAATATGCCCTGGATGCAGGATATCTCTCTCCTGGCACTGCAATGGTAGAGACTATGGCCGGGGTACTCCCAGTTGAAGTGAAAGGCCAGGGTAATAAGGTGTGGGTGAAGGTGAACATGGGAAAGCCCATGTTCGACAAAAAGGACATACCCATGCGGGGTGAAGGCGAGTTCATTGACGAAACACTTGAAGATATGCAGGTATCCCTCGTCAATACAGGCGTACCCCACGCCGTGATATTTGTAGACGACCTGGAAAGTGTCGATATAGATAGACTGGCTCCACCCATCAGGTACCACTCATTATTCCCAAAAGGAACAAATGTGAATTTCATCAATTTTACGCAGGACGGTATCCTGAACGTCCGTACATATGAGCGAGGGATTGAGGGCGAGACCCTTAGCTGCGGTACAGGCTCTGTGGCTGCTGCCGTGATTGCTCATAGGCTTGGCCGGACCGGGAACGAGGTCACAATAAACACACTGGGCGGCATACTCAATATCACAATCGAAAATGATTTTGCATTCATGGAAGGCCCGGCTGTTACCGTGTATAACGGAACCATCCCATGATCATAGGAATTGATGATACAGATTCTGTTGATGGGATGTGCACCACCTATCTAACAGCCATTCTCATTGACAAACTAAAAGGCCTGGGAGATATCAGGGGGCTGCCCCACCTTATCAGGTTGAACCCGAACATAAAGTACAAGACCCGGGGCAATGCGGCACTGGCAGTAGAGATAGATACATACCCGGATTCTGAAGAGCAGATTGTGAATACTGCCATATCCCTTGTGGAAGACATGGCCGACATGGACTGCGAAAATACTAATCCTGGCATAGTTTTCTTAATTGACCAGGGACGAAACGACCCCGGATTCAGGCAAGACCTGGAAAGTTTCATGTGGCAGGCCATGCGTGATGTATTGGCTGTGGAGGATGCCCGCTCCCTTATTGGTAAATACGGGATAAAACACAAGGAATTCAAGAACGGGCGAGGCCTTATCGGTGCACTGGCAGCATGCGGTTCTGTGCTGTGCGGCCTGAGCGACCACACCTATGAACTGATCGCATACCGTCAGCCAGGGAACTTCGGCACACCCAGGGAGATCGACAGGGAATCTGTGTTCAGGGCAGACAGGGAGACGTACCCTGGTACATGGGATACTGTGGATATTTCCAATAACACTATTGTATTTGCACCACACTCCCCGGACCCTATACTGTTCGGGATCAGGGGGGATGATGTCCAATCCATCGAAAAGGCCTTTGGCATTATTGGCTCAGAACCTGCCGGGCTTACTCTATTATACAGGACCAACCAGGGAACGGATTTTCACCTGCTTGATGCACAAATATGTGATGTACTGGAAGAAAGGTCTTACAAGTTGACAGGGACTGTGGTTGACAGGCCGGTAACTATCAGGGGCGGTCATATGTTCTTCACCTTAAAGGGTTCAGGCAGCATCAGGTGTGCGGCCTTTGAGCCAACCAAAGGTTTCAGGAATATTATTAAAGAACTGATACCGGGCGATAAAGTGGGTGTTTATGGTGGTATTGCAGACGGGACCCTGAATGTTGAGAAGATAGAGATACTTGAACTGGCAGCTTATGAAAAGACCAGTAATCCTGTCTGTCCAACGTGCGGCAAGCGCATGAAATCCGCAGGCAGCAAGCAGGGCTTCAGGTGCAAAGGCTGTAATACAAAAAGTGGTGAGGTCGTCAGAACAACGATGGGTAGAGGTATCACACCAGGTATATATGAAGTGCCGCCCTGTGCCAGGAGACATATCTCAAAACCACTGGTCAGGTCAGCCGAACCTGATGTTTATCCTTCAAGATAAGGGATAATTCGTTTTGGAAAGACAAAAAAGACGTCCCGACCGGGACTCGAACCCGGGTCTAAAGCTCCGCAAGCTTCAAGGATATCCGCTACCCTATCGGGACACTGCTCCCCTTGAAAGCTCATGGAGAGCGAACTTCTTATTCTATCCAATTATCTTAAACCTTATCTATCGCCTGTCGAAGGCCGTCCACTTCGCCCCTCAGTTCCTGCAATTCCCTGTGCACTTCCATGAGAAGGTTGTGGGTGGGACTGCGCTCGTCCTTTACTGCCTGCTGCTGGGAGAACACCATCTTACTGGGCAGGATGAATATATACACAAATATCATTGCCAGCAGTGCAGCAGCAGCCAGAGCCCCCAGGAACAGCAGGTAATTTGGGAATAACTGGCGCATATACGCGTCGCCGGGGTTGTAGTACTGTATCCTGGTAACCAGCACGAAGTTCAGCATAGAGAACAGGAACATGGTCTCACCGACCAGTATGAGCATTCCGCCTACGGTCGTAGACATGCGTTTTTGTTTTGGTATGAATCTGGTAATGGGCATGGTTGAATCACTCCGACCAGATATTCTTTTAAAAGTATTTAGGGATTGCAGTCTTTAAACTACGATGTGGAGGCGGTAATTGGCAGATTGTCAGACACGAACGACAATTTAGTATGGAATTGTCAGATACAAAAGACAATTTCATAAATAATAAAAATCAAACAAAATAATCTTCTATGGCTACAAAGGCTGTCCAGTAATTTAAAATCAAGAAAATGGAAATTTCAGACAGGATTGACAGGATACAATCCAATCCTGTATATCCTGTAAATCCTGTCGAAGGATTTGATTGAAACTAACAAAATTACCTATATCGAAATACGTTTATAATTTCCTATATGTCAAAGAAAAAGGGAACGGATTGGAGCTTTAAAGCGAAAAATAAACAAGAGATTTGTTATTGACAGTAATTGTTGGACAGCCTCTACAGGGCAGCCCCAATCCCATAAGCCCGCTCCAGCTCTTCGACATTCCCGGAAATCTCACCCTTCTCGTAAGCTGTTGGCAGCAATACATCTGCTATATCCACACCAAGGTAGTCCAGGGACAGCCTGAACATCGTAACAACAGGCTCACATGCATCAGCCCCCTCTGCAGAAGGGATCACCAGCACTGCCCGTTTGCCTTTCAACTTATCAGTCTCGCTGTAGGGCAGCAGCCTGTCCATCAATAGCTTCATTGGTCCAGTGGGTCCGTACCAGTACAGGGGTGTGCCGAACAGGATCACATCAGCGGCCTCGATCATGGGGTAGATGTCCTGCATGTCATCATCCCTGTCACAGACCCTGTCACCTGAACTGCAGTTGCGGCAGTCTATGCACGGCAGGAGGTTGAGGTCGTATAAGTATAGTTTTTCACTCTGGTGTCCGGCAGCCTGTGCGCCGTTAATGACCTTGTCGATTAGTATGTCTGTATTGCCCTCTTTTCTGGGGCTGCCCATAAGTGCAAGTATTTTCATTTGTTCATATCTCCGGTTGGTGCTTATTAATACTCTTTATTGCTACTTCTCTTTTACTCATTGCCTCAATGGCACCGGCACCCGCCTGTGCCGTCTGACAGAGTGTACTTGTTGGTTAAAAGATGCTTTACATAGGGGAAATGGGAAAATAGGCTATTACCTATTTCCCCTTATTACAAAAAAAAACAAATACCTCGTATCCACTTCAAAGAGCATGGTATTTTGACCGGATTTGCAGGATTTACAGTATGTTGACGTTGCGGTATATCCTGTTGATCCTGTAAATCCTGTCTAATAATTTTTAAATTACCCTTAGATTTTAAGTGGATACAATACGTCTTATTTTGTCTTTATTATCTCTGAAGATATCATTTCAATTATGTCCTCATCTTCCTCCATTTCTTTTGCCTTTTCAAGAGCAATTTTTAATTGGGTTTGGCTGTCTTTCTTTTTACCCAATTTTAAATATAGGCGGCCCAGATCAAAATCAGGCTCAAAATCTTCAGGGAACTTTTCTATTATGTCCTTGTAAACTTGTTCAGCAGCCTCATAGGATTCTTCCATTTCAAATTGTTTTCCCATATCCAGCATATCAAACATATCGTACTCAACCATATTATCCATAAGACCGCTGAAAAGGTTTTCAATTATTGATTGGTCCAATTCGTTGTTTTTTAATTTTTCTACAAGGTCGCCCATATCCTCTTGTGTAAGTATGCCTTTGTTGATCAATGCCAAATATAACATCGTTACAGGCATCTCTAAATGCGAGGTATCTTCATCCTCTTCAATCATGCCAAAGTTTCTTGATAAAAAACTCGAAACTGCTATATTTACAAAATCAGAAAATGAAGCAAAATCGCCATCTTCAACAAGATCGGTTATTTCCCTGTGCAAATAGGGTGATATGCGTATCTTTTCAGTAATCATTGATTTTCCCATAATATCATCAACCTTTGAATTTATTTCTCCATCATTTGCTTTTGAAAACGCCTTTTTAACAGTACATCACAATACACATCCATCACATCATCTTTATTGATAGCTACTGCTGTTTGTACCTCATCATCACTCATTTCTTCGAATTCAATATCAAGTTCTTCAAGTACATCAAATAACACCGCATCTACTCTTGCTTCAGGAAGACCGGTCAGGCAGATAACCTTCCTGAGTACTTCCAGATACGGAACATCTGGCTCAACACTAAGTTCAAAAACAACTTCTGCCGCCTGACGAATTTGTTCTTCTTCAGATGGTAAATGCCGGATATGCATCTTTAATTTATCCAGGACAGCATTTTTTCCCAATTTCTTCTTGAGTTTTTTATACTTGAAAACAAGGTCATTAATACGATTTACTTTGCTTTCAGTCAGTTGCTTAAATCTGCCTCGAAGCTGCATATCAATAAAACGAATCTTGTGTTACTTAAATTTAGCCATTTAATCTAATTCCTGGTAGAAAAATGCCCTTACTCCTTCGTATATTGCCCCTTATTATCATATGTCTCATATCTCAATAACCTGAAGGTCATATCCAATCTCCACAGGACACCCACAGGCTTCAGCCAGCACCTTAACCATCCCGGCCTCGAATCCCCTGGTCTGGGGATACAGGTGGGTAAGTACAATTTGCCCTATTGAAGTTCCCTCGATTTTTTCTGCCAGTGTGCCAGGGGTGGTGTGGTTGGTCACTTCAAAAGTGTCAGGGAACGAACACTCATGGATGAGCAGGTCAATGCCCTCAGACGCTTTTACTATATCATCTACAGGTTCGGTATCTCCTGAATACAGCATGGTCTTCCCGCCTGATGTTACCGTAAACCCCAGCGAAGGCAGGGCATGGACCGTGTGTATACATTCCACTTCCAGCCCCTCAACCTCCACCACCTGACCGGGCACAAGTTCTGTCACCTCGATCTCTACCTTGTCCTGCATGTACGGATAGGCTGCCAGCAGGTCGTCCAGCCACTGCCCTGTACCCACAGGACCCCACAAGTTCAATTTGATAGTATCACACAACCAGTTTGCCTTGACCAGTGCCAGCAGGTCGCCGCAATGGTCCAGATGCAGGTGGGAAAGGAACACATTGGTGATATGGGTATGCCTGTATTTGCTCTGGAAAATTCTCTGCAGTACTCCGCAGCCGCAATCAAAAAGTACAGGACAATATTTTTTATCACTTCCTGCATCCACTATCAGCCCGGACTGCACCCTGTCCTTTTGTGGTATAGCAACACCGGTTCCCAGCAGGATAATTCTCATTTATTACCTCTTTAGGCCAGGGTGGTTGCTATCTGCTCCACTGTATCCACCAGCAGGTCCACTTCTTCAGTCAGGTTGTATGCACCAAAGGAAGCCCTGATCGTCCCCTCAACCTTGAGCAACTTGACGCTGGGTATGGCGCAGTGATAGCCGCTGCGCACGCAAATCTTGCGGGTCTCATCCAGTATCATGGCTACATCGTGGGGATTTAAGCCCACTACATTGAAAGGTACCACAGCAGCCCTGTCCTGTGGTCCGTACACCTCTACCTTATCAATCTTAGAGAGCCGTTTGGCAGCGTCCCTGGCCAGAGCCTCTTCATGCTGCTTGATATCTTCAACACCCAATGACTTTACGTATTCCACACTCCTGCCCAGTCCTATAACGCCCGGGATATTTGGCGTACCATACTCGAACCGCCCGGGCGCATCCTCAAGTTTATAATCGTCCCCATTCAATGCATAAATTGTGCCTCCGCCAAGGTATGCGGGCTTGATGGAATCGGTATCCTTCAAATACAGCACACCTGTACCCTGTGGTCCGAACATTCCTTTATGACCGGACACTGCCATGAAGTCGCAATCGATCTTCTTCACATCAAAAGGCATGTGGCCCACGCTCTGTGCGGCATCTACCAGTGACATGCAGCCATTGCGGTGAGCGATCTTTGTTATTTCTTCCACATCCATAACAGAGCCAAATACGTTGGATACATGAGTTATGGCTACCAGTTTTGTTTGTTCAGTAATGGCACTGTCAATATCCCGGGGATCAACTGTTCCGTCATGATTTGGTGCAACTGCTGTTACTTCCACGCCTTTTTCTTTTAACCTGAGCCAGGGCAGCAAATTGGAATGATGCTCTACATGGGTGGTTACCACATGGTCGCCCTCCTCCCAGTCCAGTCCCAGCGCCACCATATTGATACTCTCGGTGGTGTTGCGGGTGAATATGGTATGTTCGTATTCCCCGCCAATAAATCCGGCAACGGCTTCCCTGGCATCCTCGTAATGGTTGGTGGTCTCCCTGGCAAGCCTGTGTGCGCCGCGTCCGTGGTTGGCGGCATACTTGTAGAAATAGTCGCACATGGCCTCCACCGCCTGGCGCGGCGTCTGGGTGGTGGCTGCGCTGTCAAGGTATACATATTTCTCTAATACAGGGAAGTCCTTGCGTATGTCTATGGGGTTGAACATTGTTGGTTGTATTAGCTTCCATTAGAAATAAATTTGTTGAATATGCTTGAGTAATGAAATTAGCTTTTCCTGAAATAATTTCCAATCCCACATGGCTTCCACGCTGCCTGACTTTTACAAAATTCAATATTAACCACATAGACTACAGAGGGGCACAGAGAATGGAAAATTCACTGGATCCTTCCCAGACTTCACTTGATGCATTCAAATAGAAAAATAGGAAACAGTTAACTTGACCGT
>PYCK01000026.1 GCA_009649835.1 Candidatus Methanocomedens sp.
GTCATATAGTCCCGGGTACGGGAAATACTCCCCCATATCCACGCGCAGGTCCTTTTGTGCATCTATCATAAACGCCATCATCGCCGTGAACCGCCCCATTGACCAAGAACAGGCCCGGAATCCTTCAGTGCATTGCGTACCGGCATGACCGTGCCCACATTCCACAGGTCAACAGCGACATCAGGATATCTTTCAATGCTGCCGGAGCTAATAGGCCGTTGGTACCGCCATTCATTGTTATCATTGTTTTCTTTTATTTCCCGCGTCGTTTTATCCACCTAATAGCAGATCAGTCTATAACCTCACATGCACACCGTTCTTCTTCAAATACTCCTTAACCTCAGAAACTGTATATTCTCCAAAATGGAAGATACTTGCAGCCAATGCAGCCGATACGTTGGTCTTTTTAAACACTTCAAGTATGTGTTCCAAATTTCCGCAGCCGCCTGACGCAATCACAGGAATGTTCACACTATTGCTGACCGCTTTGGTTAGTTCTATATCAAACCCATCCTTAGTGCCGTCTCTATCCATGCTTGTGAGCATGATATCTCCGGCTCCGCGCTCCTCTGCTTCCATTGCCCACTGTATCGCATCTATACCTGTAAATTCCCTTCCGCCGTAGAGTGAACATTCAAACCAGCATTCACCCTGTGGAGTGTCAACCATTTCCCTGCCCGCCTCACGTCCATATCTACGTTTGGCATCGATCGCTATCACACATGCCTGTGTCCCGAAGTATTTTGAAATTTCATGAATAAGGTCAGGGTTCTTTATTGCAGCCGTATTGACCGAGACCTTATCAGCTCCGGCATTAAAGGCAGTCCTGGCATCCTTCAGACTTCTGATACCGCCGCCAACCGTAAGCGGCATGAACACGTTCTCAGATGTCTTTTCAATCACCTTGGACATCGTTTCTCTTCTTTCATGTGATGCAGTAATATCCAGAAAGATCAGCTCATCTGCACCCTGTTTATCATACTCCTTTGCCAGTTCCCAGGGTATGCCTGCATATCTTATCTCTTTGAACCTGACCCCTTTTACAACCCGTCCGAATGGGACTCCAAGATCACAGTCAAGGCACGGAATAATTCTTTTTGCTAACATCTGGTCATCTCGACAAAATTTTTAAGGATAACAAGCCCTTTACTGCTTGACTTTTCCGGATGGAACTGGACCGCATGGATATTATCCTTTTCCACAACTGCAGCCAGGTCCACACCATAATCAGTTGTTGCAGTGATAGTGTGCTTATTTGCAGGCACGCAGTAATATGAATGCACAAAATAGAAAAAATCACCATCATTGATCCCTGAAAGTAGGTCCGAATCGCTGCGGATCTGCAGCTCGTTCCATCCCATCTGTGGAACCCTGACTCCCTGTGGCAGACGAATGACATCTCCTGTAATAAGTCCGAATCCTGCACAGTTGCTCTCCTCACCCCAGTCAAACAGAACATGCATTCCGATACAGATCCCGAGCATAGGTATGCCGTCGTGTATTAAGTCGAACAGTTCATCTGCAAACGGTTTTAAGTTGTTCATTCCATCGCCGAATGACCCAACTCCCGGAATAACAACTGCATCAGCACCTGAAAGTTTTGCACTATCTGATACAATGACCGGGTCTCCATTGACATTCATCAGTGCATTATAAATACTGCGCAAGTTTCCCATCCCATAGTCAATTATTGCAATCATAATCGCTTGAACTACCATTATGTTTATTAAATGATCGATGAGGCAGCACTACTTCTTTGTTTAACGTATAGGAAAGTATAAACGCATTTCAATGTCGATATA
>PYCK01000027.1 GCA_009649835.1 Candidatus Methanocomedens sp.
CCATATCTGGCTTATGGGAGAGGACCCGGGTATCTGAGAATGCATTTCATTTTTGATACTCTTGTGTGGAAAGATGAAACCTCTGACCTGATTCCTTTGCTGGCAGAAGATTGGGAATATATTCCAGAAGAAGAAGTGTATATCTTCAATCTTGTCAATAATGCTAAATGGCATGATGGTGAGCCTGTGACAGCAAATGATGTCGCCTTTACCATTGATTACATGAAGGAGCATCCTTATGGCTGGGTCATGCTTGACAGCGTTGATTGGGCTGAGGCAGTTGATGAGCATACTGTAAAGATCTATATGAGCGGTCCGTATGCGCCTTTCATGGAGGATATCGGTGGCACGATGCCGATCCTGCCAGAACATATATGGAAGGATGTCGGGAATCCGATGGATTATGTGGAACCCGGAGCATTCATAGGCTCCGGTCCATTCAAATATGTTGATTTTAGCAAGGAGCATGGCACATACAAATATGAAGCATTTGATGAATATTATCTTGGTAAACCGAATATTGATCAGTTGATCTATGTGAAAACGGCAGATACCCAGATGGCACTGCAGCTCGGTGAGGCAGACTTAGCTTCAATAAAACCAGAGATGGCTGAAACTCTTACAGAGGAAGGTTTTGTCGTCATAGCAGGTCCGCATTACTGGAACAAGAAACTGATGATCAACCACAACAAGGAGCCTCTTGACAGTGTTGTGTTCAGGCAGGCACTGGCTTATGCTATCAACCAGGACGAATTCGTGGATAAATCACTTAGAGGATATGGGAAACCTGCAAGTTACGGTTTGATCTCATCAGAAAGCAAGTGGGCAAGCCCCAATGTCCCTGAGTATCCATATGACCCGGATAAAGCAAAGGAAATGATCGAGTCACTTGGTTATGAATTGAATGATGATGTATTCACCAAAGACGGTGAGCCTCTGAAATTTGTAGTACTTGTTTCGATGATCGGCACTGGGGGGCAGTCTATGCCTGATAGGGATGGCGAAATATTAAAGAACCAGCTCGAAAATGTGGGTATACAGATAGACCTGATATCTCTTGAAACGAAGATCGTCGATCAAAAAGTGATCAACTGGGATTTCGACCTTGCAATCTCCGGACACGGTGGCATTGGCGGCGATCCGAAGATCCTCTATGAGAAGGTCATACAGGTCCCGGGAACCAAAGCGAGTCCGAATACTGCAAGATATAATAAGAGCGAGGAGTTAAACAATCTGTTTGATGACCTGATGCATGAGATGGACCCGGTAAAAAGACTGGAAGCTGTCTTTGAAGCCCAGAATGTCTATGCAAGGGAACTTCCGGCAATATCACTGTATTACCCGACATGGTATTATGCCTATAACCCTGATGCTGGAGTGGAGTGGTTCTACACGATAGGAGGGGTCTCCAAAGGTATCCCGATCCCGCAGAACAAGATCGCCATGATGAGGTCGAACACACAAGTGGAGGGGGAAATCGAACAAACAGCTATGCAGACCACAGATAGTGCACAGGATACACCTATGATGCCATTTTTAGGGGTGTTTGCGATCCTTGCCGCATTCTACATAAAAAGGTCTGGAAGGAAGCCGTAACATATGAGGATGAAGAGATTGTCGCAATTTTGAGTAGTTGACAGGAAACAATTCCTGAATAAATTTGAACCGGATGGATATAAAATGACTAAGATTGAAAATACACTGATAATATCCTTTATCATATTTTCGTTTATATTGACACCTGTAATATGTGCTGCTGCAGAAAATGAGATACGGATAGCAGATAAAAGCGGTGATTGGGGACATCCATCCCCATATCTGGCTTATGGGAGAGGACCCGGGTATCTGAGAATGCATTTCATTTTTG
>PYCK01000003.1 GCA_009649835.1 Candidatus Methanocomedens sp.
TAAAGAAGTTTTATTCCATGTTTTGAATTAATGCCAGGATATCCTGGTACTCCTGCTCTTCATTGATAGTTATGGTAAAGGTTCCCGAACTCATTACGTCTGTGGATTCCTTTATAATCATATCCTCGGCAGGTATTACTCCTAACACAATGATAGTGGTGCCCTCATCAGCCCAGGAGGTGATCACTCCGCGGATTTTAAACATTATATTTTCACCATCACCGCTTTCAATGTAGCCCTCATATGATCTGGCCGGGACAGTGGATGCGGTATTTATTGTGACAGTCTCTTCACCCACCTGGTAGAATTCCTTTATTTCACTTTCCTGCTCCATATTCTGGATGGATGCATCAATTATCCCTGTAAGCACCTGTTCGGGTAAGGTAATGCCTGCAGGTAAAGCCACTCTGGTAGTCATGAACAAAGAAGAAAAATCCCCCTCACTGTTACCTGGATCTTTAATACCACCCTGGTCGCTTATCTGGCGGTTAATGTCTGTCATAAGGTCTTCATCAATGTAATTGACAGTGGCAGTGTTCATAACTATCTCAACGTCACCGACCATCTGGATCATGCTTTCTACCTGAGGTTCACCTGACATGGTCCAGCCCAGGCTGTCAAGCGTTGCCTGGTTAACATAGGCAGGACTTGCTTCTTTTGTCTCCAGGCATCCAGGGACAAATACTGCTAACATAAAGCACATAAGGAAAATAAAGATTATTTGTTTCATAATAACACCAGAATATTGTATTGGAATATGCCTGAATATATCGGCATAATATAAAAATATATTAGGATCATATCAGGTATTAACTTTATCGGTAAACCGTCCGTACTGGAATACGATTATGAGATTCAATATATTGGATGCTGTCAGTGACCTGAATGTCAAAATATCCATGGCAGAGAAGCTAAGTATCAATGAAATGGCCAAACAGCTTGTTTCAATAGGTTTTGATTGCATGAGGTGCGGTGAATGCTGCCGTGCCGGGTCTGGTGATAACACAGTCATCCTGTTCCCGGATGAGATACAGCTGGTAATGGACACCCATGGAATGACCCCGGACGAGGTTTGTGAACCATCATTACCCCGGTTCATAGACGGCAAGGGTATCCTCCATTGTTTTGAATGGGTACTTAACAGGCACAGCAGTGGGGATTGTAAATTCATCCAGCACGACAATACCTGCATGTTATATCAGCAAAGACCATGGATATGCCGCACATACCCGTTCTTCCTGGCATTTACAAATAGAGCCGCAAAACCTGACATAATGGTATCAGAATGCAGAGGGGTGGGACGACCAATGAATGAGGGGGAGGCCATTAAGCTTGCCGAACTGCTTAAAGGTAGGCTTCTGGCAGAGATCACTGAAGAGATCAGGTTATTGGAAAACCTTAAAGGATTTGAGGATTGGGAACCCATCAGGGATTATTCCAGCCAGGGATATCAGGGATATATTATTGCAGTGCATGACAGTAGCGGTATGACTTATATCACTGATTGACACAATCATGGAAACATTTTTAAGAATCAATATTTAATAATTAAATATTGTATTATATTTGTTCCGAAGTGTAAAGGCTTAAATATTATAAAGATGTTTAGTATTTTGTGAATTAAATGAAAATTAGAGTAGTAAGTTCTAAGGATGAAATTGATACGCTGAACAAGAATGAAGAGATGATACATCTCACATTCAGGCCGTCAAATAAGGATATAATGATCCTGGCAAACATGTGCCCCAAACTAAAGGCGATACATGTTGCCAGTTCATTCATGAAAACCATCTCAGACTCCACCAGGATGTTCTTGAAAATGCAGAATGTTGCTTTACTGGAAGGAGATGTATGGGGACATAGGAAAGATATCAATGAGTACTATGAGATAAACCCGGCATTCTTTGAGAAAGTAAAAGCGGCAAGAGCTGAAGGACTATCTGACGAACAGATCATTGATAAGTTCGAACGTGAAAGCCGGCTGGACAGGGACCTGATAAGATTCCTGATAAAATAGCTGCGACCAATAATGGTTGCGGTTTTTTACGGTAGGTTACCCTCGCCACTGAGCTCATGCTGGCGCTCGATACTCATCTTAATAAGTATTCCAAAGATTTTTTTAACCTCACCTGAATCAAGCCCGCATTCGGTGGCGATATTTGCAACCCTTTCCATGACTGCCTGATTCTGTTTCTCATCATTGATGGGAAGACCTTCATGTTTCTTTGCTTCAAGTACATCCTTTGCCAGGTTAGTCCTGTTCCCTATTAACCCGATAATCTCGCGGTCAATGTTTTCAATCTCTATTCTAATTATGGAAAGTTTTTTCATAGGGCCACTACCTTTGTATCTTTGCACCGCTATTATTTATCTTTGTCCTTATAACCTTTCCATCCAGTGCCGACCAGGCATCTGCCAGTTCGCTGGCCTGTTCCCAGCTCGCCAATGCGGTATATGCAGGACCGGTGCCTGACAGGCTCACTCCTTCAATGCCTGTTTCCAGTGCCATCATCATGGGTTCAGGGTCAAATCCCAGTGCACTGCAGTACAAAAAACCGTTTAATGTCATGGCTTTTCCATATTCGCCCTTGATGCAGAGTTCGTATGCCATATCCACCCAGGGAGCGATCAGCCTTGACCGTCCCACGTCTGTCTGTGAACTGTATGCCTGTGTCCGGGGTACATAGATCATCACTTCAGAATCCAGTTCTTCCCTTAATATCAAGGTTGACGACCTGTTGTCTGTGACCACCACACCGCCCAGCATCGATGCTGCTGCATCATCAAAAGCACCGGTAATGGTGACCCCTGCATCCTTTGCAGCCTGTACACCGATAAGGGCGGCATCTATGGGTTTCATACTTTCACCGATAGCATCCAGGGCTGATAGTACCGCAGCATTGGCAGCCGCACTGCTGCTTTTTAGGCCAGACGCAATGGGTATTTCGCTTGAAGTTGTTACTGCGGCACCGCCCTGGTAACAGAAACGCTCAAACACCAGTTCGACGCATCGTTCGATAAGTCCGGGGTCACCTCCTTCTTTAATGGTCCCGATGATCTTATCATCACCATTTAGCCGGACTTTTGCGTTTGTCTTCAGGTCTATCCCGAAGGCTGAACCTTTCCAGGTAGCTATGGCATTAATTATCGTACCTGCGCCTGGAGCACTGGCATATCCTGTTGTGGTCATTAATAGTAAGACATTCTTAGATGCAGCCGTTGCCTTCTATGTTCGCGTATTTTTCATAGATAGGACAATTGATGTAGTTATCATCGCTGGAGCAGTACTCTTTTATTTCATCAGCCTTTGGCTTATGGAATTTTGGGTCCAGTTTGCACCAGACACCTGATATATAGGGGCATGTCAATTAGTTCACCTCAACATGAATTGGTAATTATATTCTGGTTATGAAATGATATGATATGATATATAAATATCAGCCATATCCCTTTCAAATTAAATGGTAATTGATCATATTGCTCGGAATTTTGAGACACAGATTACACTGATTACACAGATT
>PYCK01000028.1 GCA_009649835.1 Candidatus Methanocomedens sp.
AGTTATCATTTTCCCACCTGCAACTTAAAATCGACCTCAATCGTTTCCTTCAGCAAGTCCTTGAACACCATCATTTCAAGTGTTTTCTGGGACTTTCCCGTTAAATTCAGGTGCCAAATCTTCACCTTATGCCCAAGTCTTACCTGAACTCGCTCGACCAGTTCAAGATCCTGCAAGAATGCATCCGCCTCGCTCCATACATCTTTACGATCCGAAATCTTCATCCTTCCGGCACTTTTCACCAGCGCCAGTGCTTACCTGACAGATCACATAACCGTCCCCAGGCAGCCTGGATTTATATCTTCTTGACCTCTTCCATACTGATCAGCCTGATATCGCTGTTTTCCAGCACTTCAATGGCATTGTTGATATTGTCAACCCTGATTATTAACAGTGCCTTCTGTGTTGCCATCGCAAACGCATATGCATAATCAACATTAATATCATTGGAACCCAGGACAGTGGATATTTCATGCAGCCCCCCTGGGGAATCGCTCATCTCAATACCCAGCACATCGGTTTCAGATACAGTAAATCCCGCATCGTGCAGTACATTATGGGCCTGTTCGGGTTTGTCTACAACCATTCGCATCACACCGAAATCCCCTGCTTCTGCAATAGTAAATGCCCTGATATTGATATTTGCGGACTTTAGTTTCCCAGTGATCTTTTCAAGCCTTCCCGCCTTGTTCTCGGCAAATATGGAGATCTGCTTAATTAACTTATTTTCCATTTCTAACACCTCTATCAAATACCTCTATTAAATTTTCCTGTTATCAATAACCCTTTGTGCCTTACCCATAGAACGCGGAATTGTGCCCGGCTCCACAAGTTCTACCCTTGCTGAAATGTTCAGGACGCTCAGCAGTGATTTGGTTACCTTTTTCTCAAGTACCATCAAATCAGATATCTTATCGCTGAAAACATCCTCTGTCACTTCCACCTGTACTGTCAGGGTATCCAGTTCTTTCTCGCGGTCAACAACCAACTGGTAGTGTTCGGCCACCTCAGGTATATCCATCAATACCGCCTCCACCTGGCCAGGGAATACATTGATGCCCCTTACAATTATCATATCATCGGTCCGACCCAGGATGCGCATGATGCGGGGATGTGTCCTGCCGCACTTGCACGGAGCGGACTTTATGACTGTCAAATCCCCGATACGGTACCGTATCAGGGGCAGTGCCTCCTTTGCCAGTGTGGTCACTACCAGTTCTCCTCTTTCCCCGTCCGCAAGCTGCTCCCCTGTCTCAGGGTCGATCACTTCAATAAGGAACTGGTCCGCCCAGATATGGATCCCGTCCTGGTATGTACATTCAGTGAACAGGGGGCCGCTTATCTCTGACGTGCCGAATATGTCATACGCTTTGATACCGGTCTGCTCCTCAATTCTTCGCCGCATCTCCTCTGACCAGGGTTCGGCCCCGAATATTCCGCACTTTAATTTCGTATCATCCGCGATGCTGATCCCCAGCTTCTTGAAAACTTCGTTCACATAAAGGAAATAGGAAGGCGTGCATGCCATAGCTGTTGAACCCAGGTCCTGCATCAACTCGATCTGTCGTTCTGTATTACCGGAACTGGAGGGAATGGCGCTTGCTCCCACCATCTCTACACCGTAGTGCAGCCCCAGCCCGCCTGTGAAGAGTCCGTAGCCGTACCCCACCTGGACCACATCACCCCTGCCTATACCGATCGATGTCAGGCCCCTGGCCAGGGAGGTTGTCCATTCTTTTATGTCATTCTCGGTATATCCCACTACAGTGGGTTTGCCTGTGGTTCCGCTGGATGCATGGTAGCGTACCACCTGTTCCTGGGGCACGCAGAACATGCCGGTGGGATAGGTATCCCTGAGGTCCTGTTTTGTAGTGAACGGGAGTTTCCTGAGATCATCAAGGGATTGGATGTCGTTCGGGGAGATCCCTGCTTCATCGAACCGTTTCTTGTAGAAAGGAGAATGGTTGTAAACATAACGAACAAGAGATTTAAGTTTCTCTTCCTGGATGGCTTTTAGTTCATCAACTGGCATTCGCTCAATAAGTGGCTCCCAATATTCGATCATAAGAATCAGAAAGATATTATTTATTAAAAATATATAACATGCTTGGTTCAACCGGCATAGTTCCATAATCCGGTTATGTAGTAAAAAACAGTAGTATCATCACAACAAATATATATTTTTCAGAGACGATGAAATTATAGTGAGGAGTTCTCGCA
>PYCK01000029.1 GCA_009649835.1 Candidatus Methanocomedens sp.
GTGCCCAGCCACCTGAGTATTTTGTGGAAGAGATCATGAGGGCACTGCGTGCAGGCGACAATCCGATGTATTCATAAATATATCAATTCGCTATCATTGCCGGAATTCCTGCATCCACTGTGTATAATAAGCCAATAATAGCTGCGATTTAATCAGATATTGTTATAAATACTAAAGGAAATTCAGTTAAAAAAAACAGGTGAAATAATGATCTCAAACATGGAATACAGTTTATTGACCTCAGAGTCAGTTACGGAAGGGCATCCGGACAAGGTTTGCGACCAGATATCAGACGGCGTGCTGGATGAGATCGTGAGACAGGACCCTACAGCCAGGGTGGCCTGTGAGGCATTTATCAGTGTTGGTTTTGTGATAGTGGGCGGCGAGATAACAACATCGGCCCATATTGACGTACCGTCAATAGCCCGCGGTATCCTGAAGGAAATCGGGTATACCAGTGAGATATATGGTTTTAATTATAAGACATGCGGCGTGCTGAATGCCATTGGCAAGCAGTCGCCTGATATTGCACAGGGTGTGGATGTGGGTGGTGCCGGTGACCAGGGTATGATGATAGGGTATGCATGCAGGGAGACAGAGGAACTGATGCCCCTGCCCATCATGCAGTGCCACCGGATGTGCCAAAAGCTGGCCGAGCTGAGGAAGAACAAGACACTTTCCTACCTGGGTCCGGACGGCAAGTCCCAGGCCACAGTAGAGTATAAGATGGGTGTACCCCAGCGGGTGGACTCGGTTATTGTCAGCTCCCAGCATACCGAGGAGATACTTGACAGCACGGGCGAGCGCATCACCCAGGATGCAATTGACGAGATCATTGATAAGGTGGTCAGGGATGTCATTGACCCTGAACTGCTGGATAAGGATACTAAATATTATGTGAACCCAACTGGCAAGTTCGTGGTAGGCGGGCCCCAGAGCGATACCGGCATGACAGGGCGCAAGATCGTAGTGGATACATACGGCGGGCTGGTGCCACACGGCGGCGGAGCTTTCTCAGGCAAGGATTCTACTAAGGTGGACCGCAGTGCTGCCTATGCTGCCAGGTATGTTGCCAAGAATGTGGTCGCATCCGGTGTGGCAGACCGGTGTGCAGTATCCCTTGCCTATGCCATTGGTGTGCCTGAGCCTACTGCTGTCATGGTCAATACCTTTGGGACTGGTAAGATGAAGGATAGAGATATTGTAGGGCTGGTAGGCAAGCATTTCGACCTGACCCCGAAGAGCATTATCGAGACCCTTGACCTGAGGCGTCCTATCTTCAGGAAGACTGCGGCCTACGGGCATTTCGGCAGGGACGACCCGGACTTTACCTGGGAGCGGACCGATGTGGCAGAGGATATTGCAAAGTCGGCTGGGATTTAGGTTTTAAGTTCTTGGTTTTGGGATTTCTATTAAAACCCTGGTGCTTTGCAGTCTTTGCGAGTTCCGGGGTGGTGTAATTTTTTTTGATTGTTTGACCGCTTCTATGTCAACTAAAAAGATATGTAATAATGAGTCGTTCTTATTTATGAAAGTGGTCCAATGAGTACAGAACCTGCCAAATTGCTTGAAGAAGAGGGATTTAGTTATTTAACCTGCATGCAGTGTGGGACGTGTACAGGAAGCTGTCCCTCCGGACGCTATACCAGCCTGAACACCAGGCGGATAGTGCTGTCTGCAAGACGGAACAGGGATGTGTATCATGATAAAGACCTGTGGATGTGTACTACCTGTTACCAGTGCCAGGAGCGGTGTCCCAGGGGCATCAGGATAGTGGACGGAATACTTACCCTGAGGGCGGAATCAGTTCACATGGGGCTGATGCTGCCTGAGCACCGTAAGGTAGCCGGACTTGTGATAGATAAGGGCCATGCAGTGCCCATTAACGACGATGGTCGAGCGAAACGAAAAGAACTGGGAATGGATGAACTGCCAGAGACTGTTCATAAATATCCACAAGCCCTTGACGAGGTGAAAAAATTGCTTGAGGCTACAGGTTTTATTCAATTGGTCACGGATGAGGGTACTGAAAACTCAGAAGAAGGACAGTAAAACCTGTATCTTTGTTCCATGATTGTATCATACCAGACCGGTCTCTTTGTTCCGGGGCTGTATCATACCAAACCTGTATCGAGACTTTTTATTATTTTCTGGACGATCTGGAAAACCGCAGAGTACGCAGGGGGACGCAGAGAAAAATAACAACCCTCTGCGATCCTCCGCGTCCTCTGCGGTTAATCTTTTTTGCCATGACCCATTGATCCAGAATAAATTAAAAAGTCTCCCTGTATCCTGGTGTCGAGAAGGCTATAAAACTACTGGATCAAATGCTCTTTCCCTGCCAGTGTGGTCTTCCTGCCCTGTGGAGTACGTTGAATGAATCCCACCTGGATAAGATACGGCTCATATACATCTTCAATAGTCCTGACCTCTTCTCCCACTGAAATGGCAATAGTCTTCAAACCCACGGGTCCACCCTCGAAATCATCTGCTATTACAGTAAGAATGCGCCTGTCCAGTTCATCCAGGCCCAGCTTGTCTATACCCAGCATAGTCAGTGCATCATCAGCAACATCCTGGTTAATCGTTCCATCGGCCCTGACAACTGCAAAATCCCTTGCACGCCGCAGCAGCCTGTTAACAATTCTTGGCGTTCCACGGCCGCGTTTAGCAATTTCAATAGTCCCGTCCCTGGTTATGGGAATACGCAGGATAGAAGCACTTCGATGCACAACCTCAACAAGTTCATCGACAGTGTAATGATTAAGCCTGAATGTGATTCCAAATCGGTCCCTGAGCGGTGAACTCAAAAGTCCTATCTTTGTAGTTGCACCAATAAGAGTAAAATGTTCAAGGTTGAGTTTTATTGACCTGGCACTTGCCCCCTCGCCTATCATAACATCAATTTCCAGATCCTCCATTGCAGGATACAGTACCTCCTCAATAATTGAATTCATGCGGTGTATCTCATCAATAAAGAGCACATCTCCCCGTTTAAGTGATGTAAGTATCGCAGCAAGATCTCCGGGCTTTTCCAGGATCGGTCCTGAAGTACTTTTTATGCTGACTCCCATCTCATTTGCTATAATATGTGCCAGTGTGGTTTTTCCAAGACCCGGTGGTCCTGAAAATAAAATGTGGTCGAGTGGTTCACCTCGTTTTTTTGAGGCTTCGATAGCTATTTTTATTGATTCCTTTATGACACTTTGCCCTATAAATTCATCAAGTCTTATGGGACGAATGGTAGTATCTTCCTGTTCGTGATCCAGATCAGTTGGAGATATGATTCTTTCTTCCATGATTATTCTTCAACTTCTTTTAATTTTATAAGTGCTGCCTTGATCAATGCTTCAATCGTGGGTTCTTTAACACCGGCAGATACAGCATCTACAGCTTCCTTAGCTTCTCTTTGTTGAAAACCTAATGATACAAGAGCTCTTACTGCATCATAACTGACATTACTTGTGCCGGTGGGAACGAATCCTTCCATTTTCTTTTTCATCGTATCCTTTAATTCCAGTATTAATCTCTTAGCATTTTTCTTGCCAATTCCTGAAATACTGGTAAGGACTTTTTCATCCTCATTGATTATTGCACTGGCGAAATCTTCTATTTTTATATCAGAAAGGATTTTCATTGCTATCTGGGGCCCGACTCCTGAAACGTTAATTATTAATTTGAACATCCCAAGTTGGGTTGTATTCATGAATCCATAGAGGTTGAGCGCATCCTCCCTGACATTTAGATGGGTATGAAGTTTTACTTTTGCGTTTCCTTTTTCTTTAAGTTCCTGCAATGCCGGTTGTGGAACATTAACATAATATCCGACACCCCCGACATCAATTATAACAAAACCTTCACCACATTGCGCAATTTCGCCATATAAATGTGAGATCATATCATTATCTCATTATGTGTATATGACATAAAGCAATCGAAAGACCATCAGCCGCATCATCAGGCCGGGGCAGTTCGTCCAGGCCCAGAAGACTTTTTATCATTTCCTGCATCTGTCGTTTGTCAGCGCGTCCGGTACCTGTTATAGCCTGCTTGATCTGGGCAGGTGTATATTCGAATATGGGTATTTGTTTTTGTTGTGCTGCAAGTAATATTACCCCTCTTGCTTCACTTACGGTCATTGCAGATGTGACATTTTTATTAAAAAAAAGTTTTTCAATAGCGACAGTTTGCGGATTATACTTTTCAAACAGTGCATTGATCTCGTTATATATATTCAAAAGGCGCTCTGGTGTTTGTTTATTAGCAGATGTTCGAATACATCCATAGCTTACAGGAGTGATCTTTTCCTCTGCTTTTTGTATGACTCCAAAACCAACAGTTGCAAGTCCCGGATCGATTCCAACGATGATCATGGTAATTTCACGGCGATTATCAGCTTTCGTATTTGTCTATATATTCACAAATATCTATCTCGGTTATAGGCATATTACCTTCAAAAAATGTCTGTATCCATTGCAAATATCCGATTCTACTTGGGCTCCTGTGTTGGTTTACAAGTTTGATTAAATATTTAACACATGAAATAATCTCCTCATAAGTATAACTCCTTTCCCCCTCAATTTTGTTAAACACCAACACAGCTTTCACAGATTTTGAAATTTCATCTGCAAGCGAGCCTTTCTTCTGTCCATCAAAATCTTTTTTAAGTTTATGATACGCAGATAACACAGTTTTATCATTAAGAGCTGGTTTTTTCTGCCAGAAATTTAAAACTATGTATTCTATACTGTAAAAGATTTCATAATAGTCACCCATATCCTCAATTACAACTTTTTCTCTACTGTTTTCGACCAGTTCTGCTAATGGTCGATTTACATCAGCCTCTGTGATCTCCATATATTTTTATCATCCTCATGTTCTATAAATAGATTCGCACTTACGTTGCGAGACTTTTTAATTTCTTCTGATCTTTTGAACAATAAAGAACCGCAGATGAACGCAGATTTCGCATGCATTATCCGCGTTCATCCGCGGTTAATATAACCGATTAATAAGTGTACCAGAAAATAATAAAAAGTATCCGAAGGTATTGGATAAACAATACATTTAAATTAATTCAACTTGTAAATATATAATGTGGTTATCATGGGAACAATGACAATAAATGTTAATGATGATGTTGAAAAGATGTTCCGGAAAGTAGCGACATCCGTTTACGGAAGTAAAAAAGGCTCATTGGGACGTGCCATTAGCGATGCCATGCAAAAATGGGTAGATGACGCTCATCAAAAAGATATCGCAAAAAATGAATTGAAACTGCTGAATACTGGCTTTAGTATGGGCAAACTTACTTTTACCAGGGACGAAGTACATGAGCGATGACCTATTTTTGGTGGATACAAATATCCTTGTTTATGCATTTGACAGTGATGAGACAAAAAAAAGGGATGCTTGCAAGCGTCTCATAGAAATGTCCTGGAACGGCACTGAAGAATATGCCATATCAATCCAAAATTTATCTGAATTTTATGTAATAGTTACCAAAAAGATACAATATCCGATATCGTCCATTATCGCCAGACAAATCATCCAAGATATTATTGATTTTTCAAACTGGCAAGTGCTTGATTTCAATTCCGGTACCTTAATATCTGCAATGAAACTGAACAGCAAGTATAACATCCACTACTGGGATGCTCTTATCTGCGCGACGATGCTGGAAAACGGAATTAATTGCATTTATACAGAGAATGTTAAGGATTTTGATAAAATACCAGGGCTTACAGTGGTAAATCCTATATAAGACCGATATTCTTTTTATTTCAAAGGTCGCTATCACCACAATCAATATCCAGATAATCAGCGGCACCATCAATATCACCAACCTGCCCGGCTTCCTCAAACAACTGGCAGACATCGGTGAGCACCATAACATTACGGTCCAGACAGTGAACGCAGGTGCGCTATGGGCTCTACTCGACAGGGAAAATACTCTGTGCACTCTATGGCAGAATAGAAAGAACAGATTGCACAGATGAAAAGCGGAAATCAATTTAGTCTGTTAGTTATATACTGCAAGGTTTGATGGAATTTAATAATGCTGATCAGCGCCCGTATTTCCCTACCATCTCTCCCTGTGCCAGGATGTGCCCTGACATGGC
>PYCK01000030.1 GCA_009649835.1 Candidatus Methanocomedens sp.
GTCCGGCTCTGGCATAGCCACGATCGTCCTTTGCCCTGTGTATGTTCACGCTTTCACACTCCGGGCAGTTTTGGGGTCTTCCTGTGCCATGCACCACCTCCCATACATGCTGGCAGTCATAGCACTGGAACTTACGTTGTTGAGTCGTTGCCATCTCATACATCCCTCCGTGTATTCGTATCGCTTTGCCACAGACCAGGGCGCACCCTATCTTTCTTCTTGCTTCGGTAAGTATCCTGTGGAATGTTGGCTGCGAGACTTTCATATGATCTGCCGCCTCACGTTGATCCATTCCGAGATAATCCTTCAGCCGTATGCTCTCCATCTCTTCCATCTTCAGGACCACTTCACCCATGTCCTGCAGACAGGTTGTGCACGGTTTGAAGTACTTGTAGTCGAACGACGACCTTATATACCGGTGGCGTCTCGGTCTTGGCATTAATGAATATATATTCATAATAAACTTAAAGCTTATGGTGGTGGTGCAAGATTTGAATAAACTATTTAACTTGCAAATGGAATTAGGGTACATCATATTATAGGATTGATATAGACACAATCATCGAGCATGATCAAGGAGTTCAAAGAGATGGAAAATTATATTATTTCAGGTAGATTCAAAGCAGGTAGTACATGGGAGAAATTTACCAAGAAAGTAGCCAGCCAGAATGAGAAAAACGCAAAAGACAAAGTGTATTCTCTTATTGGTAGTGAACACAACCTGAAACGCAATTTAATACAACTGGAATCCACGACAAAGGAGTGAATAAGCTTGTCTTCTAGTCAAGAATTATCCAACGAAGACATCCAGAAAATGTCTAGTCAGTTCCAGCAATTGCAATACCAGTCAGATGCACTATCACAACAATTGGACGTGGTCGGTGCTTCTATAGCCGAATCTGACAAGGCCATCAATACCATTGCCGGGTTTGAAGGAGTAGAAGACGGACACGAGATCCTGATCCCGATCGGTATGGGTACCAATATAATGGCAAATCTGTCAAAACCAGATACTGTGATCATGGAAATTGGTGCAGGTATCAGTACGGAAAAGGATCTGGACAATGCCAAAAAAAGCCTGGAAACCCGGAAAGAAGAGCTTACAAAGTTCCATCAAACCACCCAGAACAACCTGAACCAGATCGTAACAAAGATGCAGGAGATCGAGTCCGTTGTGACAACGGCAGTAAAAGCACAGCAGGCAGATCAAATAGCACAGCAGACAAATCAAGGTCCAATGCAGGGTTTGTAGATGTTCAATAGTCTAAAAAAAAAACTCAGCAGTTTCAAGAACTCTTTTGGTGACATACTGGATAAACAGGCTGAAGAGGCATCTGAAGATATCCAGCAGGCCGGGTCAAAGAGTGTCACTAAAGAAGAAAAAAAAGAGACACCATCAGTAGCAGTTGGTATCGGGCAGAAGGCAAAAGCACTGCTGCTTAATCGTGAGTTCATAATCAGTGAAAAAAAGCTGGAAGAACCTTTATGGGACCTGGAAGTAGCTCTTCTTGAAAGTGATGTTGCCCTGGAAGTTGCGGAAGAGGTAGTGGGATATGTAAAGTCGGAACTGGTTGGGACCAACTACAAGATCGGTGGGAACAAGAATGATATTGTAGAACAGGCTCTCAGAAAAGCGCTTATTAATGTATTGAACGTGGAGACCCTGGATTTTGATGACTATATTGAACAGGCAAATAAACCTGTCAATATTGCATTTGTCGGCGTGAACGGCACCGGGAAGACCACCACCATCTCCAAGATAGCCAAGAGGCTAAAAGACAGGGGATATTCGGTTGTACTGGCGGCCGGTGATACATTCAGGGCCGGTGCCATTGACCAGCTCCAGCGTCATGCAGATAACCTGGGATTGAAGATGATCAAACACCAGGAAGGCGGCGACCCGGCTGCTGTGATATATGATTCGGTGGAGTATGCCAAGGCCCGGAAAATAGATGTGGTGCTGGCAGATACGGCTGGCAGGATGCATACAAATATCAACCTGATGGACCAGTTAAAGAAGATATGCAGGGTATCCCCCCCTGACCTTGTGATATTCGTGGACGAGGCAATTGCTGGCAACGATGCAGTGGAACGTGCCCAGCTATTCAACCAGACAGTACCTATAAGCGGAAGCATATTGACCAAGTCTGATGCAGATTCCAAAGGCGGTGCAGCCATTTCCATAGCCCATACCACAGGTAAACCCATACTGTTCTTTGGGGTGGGCCAGGAATACGACGATATTGTCAAGTTCGACCCCCAGTGGCTGGTGGACAGGCTGTTCGAGTGAGGTCTGCCGGTTATATGGCCTGGGTTAT
>PYCK01000031.1 GCA_009649835.1 Candidatus Methanocomedens sp.
TTTTAGACCTTTTTATGCAGAATGCGGCAAGGATCGCAAACACCCCTAAAAATGGCATCATAGGTGTATCCTGTGCATTATCCGTGGTCTGAATTGCTGTTTGTTCGATTCCCCCCTCCACGTGTGCGTTCGCCCTTACCATGGCGATCTTGTTCTGCGGGATCGGAATACCTTTGGCAATTCCACCTGTCGTATAGAACCAATCGATTCCCGCATCAGGATTATAGGCATAATACCATGTCGGATAATACAGTGATATTGCAGGAAGTTCCCTTGCATAGACATTCTGGGCTTCAAAGACAGCTTCCTGTCTTTTTACCGGGTCCATCTCATGCATCAGGTCATCAAGCAGGCTGTTCAGTTCCTCGCATTTATCATATCTTGCAGTAAAAGGACTGGGTTTGGAATTTGGAGCCTGAATAACTCCATCATAAAGCGATTTTGGATCGCCGCCAATAAGACCGTGTCCTGAGATCGCAAGATCGAAATCCCAGTTTATAACTTTTTGATCGACGATCTTTGTTTCAAGTGATATCAGGTCTACCTCTATTCCTGCCTTTTCAAGCTGGTTCTTCAATATTTCGCCATCCCGATCCTGTATGGATTGCCCACCGGTACTGATCATCGAAACCAGTACCACAAATTTCAGAGGCTCACCGTCTTTGGTGAATACACCATCATTCAATTCATAACCAAGTGACTCGATCATTTCCTTTGCTTTATCCGGGTCATATGGATACTCAGGGACATTGGGGCTTGCCCACTTGCTTTCTGATGAGATCAAACCGTAACTTGCAGGTTTCCCATATCCTCTAAGTGATTTATCCACGAATTCGTCCTGGTTGATAGCATAAGCCAGTGCCTGCCTGAACACAACACTGTCAAGAGGCTCCTTGTTGTGGTTGATCATCAGTTTCTTGTTCCAGTAATGCGGACCTGCTATGACGACAAAACCTTCCTCTGTAAGAGTTTCAGCCATCTCTGGTTTTATTGAAGCTAAGTCTGCCTCACCGAGCTGCAGTGCCATCTGGGTATCTGCCGTTTTCACATAGATCAATTGATCAACATTCGGTTTACCAAGATAATATTCATCAAATGCTTCATACTTGTATGTTCCATGCTCCTTGCTAAAATCAACATATTTGAAGGGACCGGAGCCTATGAATGCACCGGTGTCTACAAAATCCATCGGATTTTCGACATCCTTCCATATATGTTCCGGCAATATCGGCATCGTGCCACCAATATCTTCAATGAAGGGAGCGTATGGACTACTCATATATATCTTTACAGTATGCTCATCAACTGCCTCAGCCCGGTCAACGCTGTCAAGCACGACCCAGCCATAAGGATGTTCTTTCATGTAATCAATGGTAAAGGCGACATCATTTGCTGTTACAGATTCCCCATCATGCCATTTGGCATTTTTAACAAGATTGAATATGTACGCTTCCTCTTCTGGAATATATTCCCAATCTTCTGCCAGCAAAGGAATAAAGTCAGAGGTTTCATCTTTCCAGACAAGAGTATCAAAAATGAAATGCATTCTCAGATACCCGGGTCCTCTCCCATAAGCCAGATATGGAGATGGATGTCCCCAATCACCGCTTTTATCTGCTATCCGTATCTCATTTTCTGCAGCAGCACATATTACAGGTGTCAA
>PYCK01000032.1 GCA_009649835.1 Candidatus Methanocomedens sp.
ACCAAAAATGAAGAGTCCTGCATAGGCCCCACCATTACCAGGATCAACGAGATATGTCACAATCCCAGGATAGTCGTAGTTGATGGCAATTCCACGGACAGGACAGTTGAGATTGCAAAGAAGTACGGCGTAGAGGTTATATTTGACCACGGTCTTGGCAAAGGCGAAGCCTTGAGATGTGCATTCGATCATGTGCAGGATGATGTGGTGTTTTTGGATGTGGACGGCACGTATCCGCTGGAACTGATCCCTGATTTTATTGAGGCACTTGCCGAATATGACCTGGTGGTAGGTGAAAGGGTAAGGTTTGATGGTGATGCACTGCCAAAGTTATTCCTGGTAGGTGATGCCCTGTCCAGGGGATTGTTCCGGCTGCTTTATTCATCAAGGGTGGATAACCTTTCAGGACTAAGAGGCCTCAGGAGGCAAGCCATACAGGAAATGTCACTTGAATCTGATGATTTCGGGATAGAGACTGAGATAACAGGCAAGGCTGTGCGGCTGGGGCTTAAGATCAAAAAGATACCCATAACCTATACAGCCCGCACCGGCAATTCCAAGTTCAGGCCAATACGAGATGGCATTATCGTACTCAGGGCCATGTTCAGGTACAGGTTCAAGGACCTTTCATGAATTATTGATTTTGGCTGTTATTATCGTTATACTCAGGGTTTAGCTGGTCTTCGGTAATACTGGTCCCTTCAGGTATGACAAGTTCCGGCCACAGGACAACATTAGAATGAACTGTGACATTATCCCTGATCACATCCCTTGGTCCGATCACAGTTTCAGTCTCCAGGATGCAGTTGTTCCCTATCTTTGTGTTATTGTCAATGATGGCTCCTGAGACACAGGTATTCCTGCCTATTTCCACGTCATCGAACACAATGGCAGACAATAATCTGGCACCGTCCTTGATCACACAGTTCGAGCCTATTGATGTATAGGGTCCGATAAGTACCTGGTTACCGATCGTAGTGTTCTCCCCGATCATGATCGGACCCACAAGGGCAGAATCGGAACCCACCGATACCCCGTTATCCACATTGATCGGTCCCGCCACGCTTGCGTCCTTAATGTTGAAATGGCCTTTGATTATTGTACCTGGGAGTTTCTCCAGTTTCCACCTACAGGCCTGCCTGTATGCTCCTGCATTGCCGATATCGGTCCAGTGACCCCTGACCAGGTATCCATTTATGCGTTCACCCTGCTCCATCATTTTTGGGAACAGGTTCATGGCAAAATCGAAAAACGTATTTTGTGGTATCATTTCGAGTATGGCTGGGTCGCAAACATATATTCCTGTACTTGCAAGATTACTGAATATCTCTCCGGTACATGGTTTTTCTGCAAACCTGTGTATCTCATTGAACACGTCCATATCTGCAATACCATAATCCCTTGGGTCTTCAATAGGCAGAAGTGCGATTGATACCTTTGCAGCAGTTTTTTCATGGAAGCGGTAGAACTCGCGAAGGTCCAGGTCCATTACATGATCCCCGCCGATCACAATGAAGGGTTCGCCCTTTAACAGGGACTCTGCATTCTTGATACTGCCTGCGGTTCCGAGTTTGATGGGGTCCCGTACGTATTCGATATGGACTCCGAATAGCTGTCCATCTCCCAGTGCATCTTCGATCTCATTGCCCAGGTAACCTATGGTGATAACTATCTCATTGAATCCTTCTGTAACCAGGTGTTCCACAAGGTGTACCACTGAGGGTTTATTCAGTATGGGTATTGTAGGTTTAGGACGGTCAAAAGTCAGTGGGCGAAGGCGTGTGCCCTCACCGCCACACATAATACAGGCCTTCATTTTTTCACCGGGTTTTATATAGAAATGAGACTATATATCATTACCGATTTTTATAATAAGATGGCCTTCCACGCTCAGTACTTCCAGATGAGTTTCGCGATGCTTCGGTGCAGTGCATGGATATTTGGGCCGATGCTCAGATACATCATTGGACAATTGTCGGTGATGAACTGCAGTTCAGATACATCCGGCAGGGTCCCCCTCCGGGGTTGGCTGAAAGATCGACAATCTGGACATTTTTTTCCAGCTTTTTACGAGACTTTTTATTATTTTCTGGGACGATTCGAAAAACGCAGAGAGCGCAGAGTAGAATAACGACCCTCTGCGCCTCTCTGCGTCCTCAGCGGTGAATCTTTGTTACCACGATCCATTTATCCAGAATAAATTAAAAATTCACAAAAATACCAGCTGAATCAGACACTATATATTTCTTCGTTGTGAGCGTCCGAACATCTCAAGCGCTTTTATTTTTTCCCTGCTGCTGGTAAACTGGTTCTCCAAAAATCGCTGTTTCGAATCATTCCAGAGTTTTCTAAAATCATACATATATTCAGAAATGTCCAGCCTGTCCCCAAAGACGACTTTATA
>PYCK01000033.1 GCA_009649835.1 Candidatus Methanocomedens sp.
TTAATATCCTATCTGATCTGACCTTTGTTTTATACCGTTTCATCCCATCCCATGATAGATTGGTTTAGAAATTATAATAATAAACATACAACAAACAATCGACATTCATCAATATCTTACTGTGCAATCCTGACCTCATCCAGCAAGAACGGTGGCCTGAATATCCCGTTCTCTGTAATAACAGCAGTCACGTTCTCCATCGGAGTGGCATCAAAGGCCGGGTTGTACACAGGCACGTCCAGGGGCGCAATCTGGCAATTGGCAATGTATCGCAGTTCATCTGCATCTCGCTGTTCTATCTCCACCTGGTCTTCCATTCTCTCGAAATCAAATGTGGAAACCGGTGCAGCTACATAAAAAGGAATTTCGTGCTCTTTTGCCACTATGCTGTGGGTGTAGGTGCCGATCTTGTTGAACACCGCATCCTGGGTGATACAATCCGCTCCCACTATGACGCTATCCACCATTCCCTGTTGCATTACGTGGGCGCTCATACTATCGGTTATCAGTGTCACAGGGATGCTGTCCTCCATCAGTTCCCATGCAGTTATCCTGCCGCCCTGGTTCAGCGGCCTTGTCTCGCAGGCAATCACTTTTATCTCCTTGCCAGCCTCAATGGCACTTCGAACCACACCCAGGGCTGTGCCCCAGTCCACGCAAGCCATCCGGCCCGCATTGCAATGGGTCATGACAGTATCGCCGTCCTCCAGGAGAGCGGCACCGTGCGCACCAAGCCTTTTGTTCAATTCCACATCCTCGTTGGCAATGGCCTTTGCTTCTGCCAGGACAATACTCTGTATGCTGTCAGTATCGTATGCATCCCGGGCCGCATCCAGCACCCTATCCACACCCCAGGCAAGATTAACAGCAGTTGGCCTGGTGGCCTTGATGACATTACCTATCCTGCGTAATTCGTCCAGTAGTTTTTCCATGTAACTGGCACTGCTGAGGGTGGCTGCCAGGGCAATGCCAAAACCCCCTGCCGCACCAAGTGCAGGTGCACCCCGCACCCTAAGCGACGAAATAGCCTCTGTGAGTGAAGCAATGTTGTCGCACTCGATGACCTTGTATTCTACAGGCAGCAGGGTCTGGTCTATCATCACAATGGTGCTGTTCTCGTTGTTCCAGTCAATGGTCCTCAATCTTTTTTCACGTCCCGTTCATATCAATGTTAAATAATGCGGCTGCATTTTCGCCCAGTACCAGGGCCTTGTGCCTGTCATCGATGTCCAGGCCCTGTATATTGGCCACTTCCTTCCTCTGGTCCCTGAAAGGATAATCAGTGCCAAACAGTATCCTGCCAAAGCCATGCGCCTCCATGATGTCTATGATGCGCTCCACTGTGATGTGCTCGTGCCCGGGTATGGGGAACACATAGGCTGTATCCAGGTACAGGTCCCTGCCCAGCAGGTGGCGCTCCACCTCGTCCCAGCAGCGGTATCCTCCCAGGTGGGCGGCTACCACCTTCAAATCGGGAAATGAGTCCAGTACACTGGCAATCCTGTCTGGATTGGTGTGCACGTGCCTGACCGGGGTGACCTCATCGCCTGCATGGAACACCAGTACCATATCGTCGCTTAGCGCCTCGTAAATGGGATACATGCGCTCATCATCAGGATAGAAGTGCTGGAACTCGCTGTGCAGCTTGATACCTTTGATCCCCATCTCCCGCATGCGCCGTATCTCCGCTTCAGGGTGGGGATATTCGGGGTGCATGGCCCCCAGACCGATAAAGTAGGGCGCGTAGGCGGATATTTCTGCCAACCAGTTGTTGATGCTCTCCACCTGCGCCGGGGTGGTGGCTATTGAGAGCAGGACAGAGGCGTCCACGTCTGCGGCCTGCATGCTTGTGCGTATGCCGGGTACGGTGGCTTCGCCGCAGGCATTGACGCCGTATTGCTGTTCCAGTCCGGCAATGGCTTTTGAGGCTATCTTGTCAGGGAAGATGTGGGCGTGGGCGTCGATGATCATATGAAGCTAAGTTGGAGTTGGTAGTTATAAGAATTTTGGAATTGTAGTGGGGGTAGGACTTTTCATCCCGGGAATGGTATTTCTACGTATGTTTCTTCCTTGTGGTCTGCCATGCTGATCTTCTCTGGTATTCAATATTGATCTTAATTGTGGCAACATCTAACAAGTAACATATTTGCATGATCTGTCACGTTAGATAAATGGATTCACGGCTGTTATCCATGGGATTTTTCCAAAGTCCCTGGTATTCTCTGTAAGTACGTTCGTAACCCCGTTTTGTTTCATGGTTGCGCACAACAGCGCATCCCAGTAATGAATTTGATATTTGATAGACAGGTCAATGGCTATAATTAATGAAGTTTCATTAAGTCCTAAAACCTGCCAGTTATTGAATTCAATGATATCGTTAATAATTTTTTTCACAATTTCTTTTGATAAAGGATGTTCAATTTTTT
>PYCK01000034.1 GCA_009649835.1 Candidatus Methanocomedens sp.
TGGACAAGGCTTTTCGCAAAGCCAGCCGTGCCCGGAAAGGTAAAACGGTCAGAAGTGAATTTTCCCGCCGCCGGGCTGAGGAGTCCATGCTGTTGACCGCAGCCAATATCCTGTCTGATAATCTGGCAAATGTGGTGCGGCAGTTCCCAAGTTTTGATAATATCCCTGAATTCTACAGGGAATTAGCAGACATACTGGTGGGTGTGGATGCATTGAGGACCAATATTGCATCAGTGCAGTGGGCTGGTGAGAAGATACATGAAGTGGCACGGCTGCACGTGGGAAAGATGCGGCACAGCGATGACCCTGTGGCCGTTCGTAAGGCTGCTTACGGCAGGATATCTTCTATCACAAGGGATGTGGATAAAAGCCTCAGGTTACTGAATGATGCCAGGAATAAACTGAGAAAACTCCCTGATGTGGGTATTGAACCTACAATCGTTATCGCTGGTTATCCTAATGTGGGGAAATCCAGTTTCGTTGCCCTGGTTTCAAGTGCAACTCCAGAGGTTGCATCCTATCCTTTCACAACCAAAGGGCTGGCTGTGGGGCATTTTGAAATTGAAGGTGTTCGGTGCCAGATAGTGGATACGCCCGGGCTGCTGGACAGGCCGCTGGGAGAGCGCAATGAGATAGAAATGCAGGCCATCTCGGCACTGAGGCACCTTGGCGATGTGCTGTTGTTCATTATTGACCCCACTGGTACGTGTGGGTATGAGCCGGATGAGCAGATGAGGCTTCTGGATGAAGTGCGGGAGCATATTGATATGCCCCTGTTGGTAGCGGCCAACAAGGTTGACCTGCTGGCGGCAGACAATAAGGTTGAGCCGCCGGAGAGTGGATTCGATGCGGTCATGTCAACCCTGACAGGTGAAGGTGTGGATGATGTGATGGGGCGGATGGTTTCGATGATGGATATTGGGAAGTATGACGGCACAATTAATAAAGAGTTTAAACTATAATAGTTTAAACTATGTTTTATAACCGTGATGAAGAGCCATCCTTCCTGAATGAAAGATATGCAAATCTATCGGCAGGGGAATTAATAGTCATCTACGGCCGGCGCAGGGTTGGCAAGACAGAACTTGTGCGAAAGTTTATCAGCGCAATAGAAAGATCACTTTACCTGTATATTGATTATGCTTCACCTCTTGAAGTGCTTGACATCATTTCAAACGATATTTCCAGGTAGAGCGGGGATTTCGTACGATTCCGTGACTGGGATACATTCTATTCGTATCCACTTCAAATCTAAGGGTAATTTAAAAATTATTAGACAGGATTGACAGGATCGACAGGATACGAGGCAACATTAATATCCTGTAAATCCTGTAAATCCGGTCAAAATACCATGCTTTTTGAAGTGGATACTTCTATTCATACATTTCAAGCAGGGGTGGGGTTGTTGTTATTGATGAGTTCCAGAGGCTGTTTGAGATTGACAAAAAGGCGGTCACACGGCTGCAAAGAATATGGGATATTGAACTTAAGGATAAACCTTTGATGTTGGTCCTGGTGGGCTCATCAATAGGAATGATGCGCAATGCTGCACTCTCTGGCACAGCTCCCCTGTACGGAAGGGTTACTTCTACGATAAAGCTCCAGCCTTTGGACTATAGATCGTTCAGGCATTTTTTCAGTGGAATGGACGAGGTTAAGAAAGCGCAACTATATGCCATCTTCGGAGGTACTCCTTATTACCTTGAATTTGTAAAAAAATATGAAACTGAAGATATTCGAACAATAATTCACGAAACTGTACTTAAAAAAGGGGCACCCCTGCAAAACGAACCATTGAACCTGCTCCAGATGGAATTAAAAGAAATTGCCAGGTATAATTCGATATTATCTGCAATATCATCGGGAAAACATACTTTTAAGGAGATATCTGACTATTCAGGCATTGAAACCAGTAAGATCTCATATTATATTGATAACCTGTCCAGATTGCTCGACCTTACTGTCGCAGCAGACCCGGTAGGCGGCAAAAAGAAATCTGGCAGGTATGCGATCAAAGACAATTTCTTCAGGTTCTGGTACCGCTTTATATTTAAGAATCATGCTGCGCTTGAGGTCAGTACAACCGATATAGTAATGAATATGATAATGGAGCATTTGAATAACTACCTGGCCTTTGCATTTGAAGACATTGTCAGGGAATTATTAGTTCATTATAATGGAAGAACGATCAAAGGACACTCGATCAAATTCAGTACCATTGGAGCATGGTGGAACCGCACAGGTGATGAAATTGATATTTGTGCATCAGGTGATGGGAAAATGTATCTTGGCGAGGTCAAATGGACCAATCGCCAGGTAGGCTGTAATGTTGCCAGACAACTTGTCAAAAAGAGCGAAATGGTACGTGGAAGCGGTGAGAGGATATTTATGCTCGTGTCCAGAACCGGGTTTACAGATAAGTGTATCAGGTATATGGACGAAAATGACTGGATATATCTGGATATGAAGGATATTGCTGTGATGTTCCGGCAATTATAAATTCGGCATCTTATTTATCAGATAAAAATCATTAAACCTTAAATGTTATACCCGGACTACCTTGCTGAGATGGGGCAAAGAGAGATACGGGCTTGTGCAGGATATGGGGGGGCTGGATTTCCTTAACCGGCCGCAGGAGTTCGGGTGGTTGTTCGAGGATGTGTTTTAATTGGGATAGGATATGAATGTTATAGACCTTGCTGATGACCACCTGCAATTATATTTCATGTGCCTCGAAGATTGGTCTGAAGAAATAAAAGAGGCGGGCACCCGTAAGGAACTTTGGTACAAGGGAATGGTCGATAAAGGGTTAAGAGTTAAACTTGCCCTGGATGAAGGGGGGCAAGTCGGGGGAATGATCCAGTACGGCCCCATTGAGCACTCGTTCGCAGCCGGGAACGGCCTTTATTTCATATACTGCATCTGGGTACATGGACATAAGCAGGGCAGGGGTAATTTCCAGAAAAAAGGGATGGGCAAGGCACTACTCGTAGCGGCAGAAGATGATGCAAGGGACAGGGGTGCGCAGGGCATGGCAGCCTGGGGTATGTTTTTGCCTTTCTGGATGAAGGCGTCGTGGTTTAAGAAACAGGGGTACTCCAAAGTGGACAGGCAGGGTCTTGCTGTGTTATTGTGGAAACCATTTACAGATACTGTAAAACCCCCACAATGGATCAAGCAAAAGAAAAATCCTGGAACTATACCGGGAAAGGTGACAGTGACGGCATTTGTGAACGGCTGGTGCCAGGCCCAGAACATGGTTTATGAGAGGGCAAAGCGGGCGGCAGCAGAGTTCGGGGATGAGGTCGTATTCAGGGAGATAGATACGTCCAACAGGGATGTACTGATGGAATGGGGCATCTCAGATGCTCTGTATATTGATGATAAGCAAGTCCGAACCGGTCCGCCGCCGTCTTATGAGAAGATATACAAACTTATTTCAAAAAGGGTCAGGAAACTCAACCTTAAACTAAAATAGAAATATATCGGCAGGGGAATTAATAGTAATACATTATAGCCAGCGCAGTGGGGCAAGACGATATTCGTACTATCAATGCCTACTGATGCTGTAAATAAGGGGTAATAAAACTTATATTCTATGGAATAGTTTATATTGATTAATAATCTCAATTAGGTGAGACAATTTAAATTAGGTGAGGGTAATGAAATTTGGAGAAATACTAAAAGATATCGAAGCTGAAGGTAAGGAGAAACACCTTCCTGTTATTGAGATAGGCAAAGGACGCGGAAAAAGCGATGTAGATGTTGTACGGGTATTTGTAGGTAAGGAAGTGCCGCATCCAAATACAGTAGAGCATCACATCGCATGGATAGAACTATACGGAGTAAAGCAAGATGGACAGGTAGTTGATCTTGGCAGATCAGAATTTGCACCCGCATTCACAAATCCGAATGCCAGGTTCCAGGTACCTGTTGGAGATTTCAAGGCTTTCTGTGCACTTTCTTATTGCAATGTCCACGGCGTATGGCAAAACTGTGTAGAGTTATAGTTATGTTTAGGTTGATCACATGACAACACAAAATAATCTAAAAGAAGCTTTTGCAGGAGAATCACAGGCGAATAGAAAATACCTTGCTTTTGCAGAAAAAGCTGAGCAGGAAGGATATTCCCAAGTGGCAAAACTGTTCAGGGCAGTTGCAGAAGCCGAGACCGTCCATGCAATGAACCACCTGCGGGTAATGAGTGCAATAGGCAGTACAGCCGATAACCTGAAAACTGCGATCGCTGGTGAGGATGATGAGTTCCAGAAGATGTATCCGGACTTCATTAAAGAGGCAAAAGAAGAAAAGGCATCAGATGCAGTAATCGTGAGTTTTGATGTAGCTAATAAGGTTGAAGAGATCCATTCCGGTCTCTATAATGAGGCCCTGGATAACCTTGGAAAGAACAAGGAAGTTGAATATTACGTTTGCCAGATATGCGGTAATACGGTAAAGAACAACCCGCCCGATAAGTGTCCTATCTGTAATGCACCAAAAGAAATGTTCAAGAAGATCGACTGAGGTATAGCCCATGTCTAAACTGACAATAATATACGGGACCGGCACCGGTAATACCGGCAGAATGGCAAAGGCTATTGAAGAAGGAGCAATTGGTGCAGGGGTGGAAGTAACCATAAAAAAAGTAGAAACGGCTACTCCGGCTGATATTGAAAATGCAGATGCTATAGCTATAGGTTCTGCCACATATAGGGGAGCAGCCATGCCCAGTGTTATCAATTATGTGAAGGCAATGGCAGACCAACCCTTTAAAGGGAAGACCGGGGCTGCTTTCGGATCATACGGCTGGAGCGGAGAAGCAGCTAATGTCATAAGTAAAATGCTGGAAGGCTATGATATGGATGTTTTAAAGCCCAATTTGAGAATAAAACGCCAGCCTTCCAGTGATGGTATTGAAGAATGTAAAAATTTGGGAAATCAAATCGCAGATAAGATCAATAAATAACAAATGAATGAGTGGTGAGTAAAATGTCAAAAATTGCAGTAGTATATCTAAGTACAACAGGCAATACCAGGGCAATGGCTGATGCCATTGCAGATGGTGCCAGGTCAAGGAATGTGGATGTAGAGGTAAAGAGTTTCTATGATTGGAAACCCGAAGAGGCTGCGGCTGCCGATGCCATAGCTATTGGTTCTTCTACTTTCCATTATACCATGCTTCCCCCTATAGAAAAATTTGTGGATAAGCTGGTAGGGGCCGGAGCAAAAGGAAAAGACGGAGCTGCTTTTGGCTCGTATGGATGGAGCGGTGAAGCCCCCATAATGATCGCTGAGAAGATGCGAATTGGTGGCATGAATGTACTGGACCCTGTACTGAGAGTTCAGTATAAGCCAAATGAAAAGGATCTCAAGGAATGTAACCGGCTGGGTAAGGATCTGGCAGAAAAGATCAAAAAGTAAATAATATGAATCATAGTACTGGGCATCTCCAAAAGCCCGAGATGTGCATCCATTGATTATGTAGTACGTGATGCACTCGATCATGCCGCTCAAAAAGCGCATCAGACCAAAACAATGCTTGACCGTTGCCGTGCACTGGTGGCAAGTAATCCGGTTGCACTCAGCAATAAAGTAGGAGCAGTAGCCGTCGGCGAAGATCGCGTAGGCGGGTAGGAGCTTGCGATCAGATCGATTGTGGATTTCTATATGATCACCGAGATGATACCTGTGGGCGGAGGTTCGTTGGGTGCAAATCTTGGAGGTATATTCTGGTCAAAGGATAAAGGTGCCAAGGGTGTCAGCGAGGACGCTGATGGTATCAGGAGCATGCACCGGACGATCGATCGTTTAATTGCAGTTGCAGAGATGGTTAAGAGGTAATAAAATGCTAAGGATGGCATGGGGAATCACAGGATGTGGCGATCAGATAGAAGAGACCTTTGCGATCATGAAGGATCTCTCTGGTCGATATGATCTGGATGTTAAGGTATATCTTTCAAAGAATGGGGAACTTGTGATGAAATGGTACAAGTTGTGGCAGGATCTGAATAAGATGTTTCCAAAACCAAAGGTTGAGGTTGGAGCCAACTCCCCATTCATTGCAGGGGAGATGCAGATGGGTAAGTTCGATCTGTTCCTTCTATGCCCGATGAGTGCAAATACCACAGCAAAGATCGCATATGGAATTGCAGACTCTCTGCTGACAAATGCTGTATCTCAGGCAGCAAAAGCAAGATTACCTATATATTTATATCCTGCTGATCAATATGAGGGAAGTATCTTGACAATACTTCCGGATGGTAAGGAATTGACTTTGTATATGAGGGATGTGGATATTGAGAATGCAAATCGATTAAAGCAGATGCAGGGTGTTACTGTGCTTGAGCAGATTAATGAGATTGAGAATGTTGTAAAGAGGCATGATCTAGAGACAAAAGGAGATAATTGATATTTTTGGTATGCATCGGATAGTCAATCAAAACATACCTAAAAATTCCTTCAACTGGGATGACATGTTTGGGATCTTCCTATCAATTACTTCTATGAATGCATACATATCTTCCTCAGGCAGACCTTTGATATTCTCCTTTGCCTCAATAGCCTGATCCACCAGATGATTCCAGCTCTTCATCAGTCAACCTCTCTATCCTATGCTTGAAATCATCACTGGATGAGGCTATTCTATGCGATACAGGCCGCAGGATAAAAAGATACTGATGAGTGAACCAAATTACGGCAAGTGTAGAGACCTATCGGTCATTTGGGAGTTTAGTAAAATAAGCAACATGAGTGAATAGCATGAGCAAGAATGAAAAGATAAAGATCTATCTGAAAGTTGTACTGGGACTATTGGTGATTCTCGGGATTGCAGCTTTTGTATTGAATGTGCCGGGTTTGCAGCCCTTGCCTTTGCTCATTGCAGGAATTGTAGTGGTTCTCGCAGTGGTGATGATTGGGCATGCACTCAAGGAATTCAAGTATGTAAAGGAAGGATTCCCGGTTGAGGATGAACACTCAAGAAAGGTAAAAATGATTGCCAAAGCCAGGGCATTTAGTCTCTCTATCTGGTGGATGCTCATATTACTCTGTGGGGTTTACGTATTTGAACTGATTGATCTTGATGTTGAATATGCATTAATAGCGGGAATTTTGGGAATGTCTGTCATTTTCGTCATATCCTGGGTTTGGGCTGCCCGATCTCTGCCGGATTCGGGTTGCATTTTACGATATATGCACTGAGTAATGCAGCACTTGCCGAAACTGGGATCATGGACATTGCAAATATTAATGCTACTAATAAAAAAGTATAAATAATAGGTGAATAAAATGCAAAAAATTGCAATAGTATATCTAAGTACAACAGGCAATACCAGGGCAATGGCTGATGCCATAGCAGATGGTGCCAGATCAAGGAATGTGGATGTAGAGATAAAGAGTTTATATGACTGGAAACCTGAAGAAGCTGCGGCTGCTGATGCCATTGCTATTGGCTCTCCTACTTTCTATTATACCATGCTTCCCCCTATAGAAAAATTTGTGGATAAGCTTGTAAAGGCTGGAGCAAAAGGAAAAGACGGAGCTGCCTTTGGCTCGTATGGATGGAGCGGTGAAGCCCCCATAATGATCGCTGAGAAGATGCGAATTGGTGGCATAAATGTACTGGACCCTGTATTGAGAGTTCAGTATAAGCCAAATGAAAAGGATCTCAAGGAATGCAACTGGCTGGGCAAAGATCTGGCAGAAAAGATCAAAAAGTGAAAAATGAGACTATTTACTATTTCCCGGAACGGTTTATATCCATAGAGAGTACAGAGAAAACAATAACGCTCTGTGTAACTCTGTGTGCCTCTGTGGTTGATTTGATCGTTCGTAGTGTATTTTACTCAAGCGCCTCAGCGCTCATCCTGATCATCTGGCGTACCTGTGCACCGAGAGCTATTGGCAATCCTTCAATATCCACATTTAAGAATCCGCGTACGATCGCACCCGCAGCTTCCTCTTCTGACAGACCCCGTGCTGTAAGGTATGCAATCTCTTCCTCTGATATGCGCCCGACCGCTGCTTCGTGCGA
>PYCK01000035.1 GCA_009649835.1 Candidatus Methanocomedens sp.
GCAATGGGGACCGCTTCGATGATAAGAGAAGTGGTGGTTGAAGATGCCTTTTTGTTCAGGTTCAACCTCGCATATATGCTGTTGTTATCGCTAATTCTAATCCTTGTTGTAAGGAAAAAGGAGATATCTCGCTTGTGGGGTGCCCTATATCTATTGATGTATGTGTTTTTTATATATGCAATTTGGATCTCCCCAACATTGAGTGGGTAAATATTAGACGGGATTAACAGGATTTAGAGGATGGTGCGAGCCACTTTCATATCCTGTCAATCCAGTTAATCCTGTCCATTAATTCAGGCAATGCGATTCCATATTTAATAACATATCTTGAATAGTGATGTTATCCACACAATGTTAAAGAGAAACTTCAATTTATACCATCTGATGACCCATTGGTTCCGTAATTACATAATGGATTGGCCGGTTTTTATCCGGAATAATAAATAGATAACAAGTATTATAACTCCTCCCAGCCCTGCCATTCTTATCAAGTGAAGCAGGATATTTTGTTTTAATAGCTTACCTGAATATACTCCCAGCAAGGCCAGGGCAGTAATACTTAATCCGATGGATACCTCCAGGCGGCGGGTTTCAAGAAAAATAAAAGGCAATATGGGTATAAGTGAACCAATAAAACTCGCACCGCCCATTACAAGGGAACTGATCATAACATTTTTTTCGGTCAGCTTTTTTATCTTTGTATTGTCAAGGCTTCTGAGTAGGGGTTTTTCGAGTCTGGAAAGTTTTTCATATTCTTTTGCACTCCTTGTTACGTAAGAACCTGCGCAGTTTGCCAGCGCAAGCGCTACTGCCCCTCCAAGTGCAGCATTGATAATAAATGATGTATCACCAAAAACCGATGCACCGATTATGACACCCTGGACTGTCAGGATTCCCACAAAGCTTCCCAGGATAATGTGTCTTCCATTTTCTATTTTGAGATCCATGTTCTACAATATTTGTAATAATGTTCCGATAATAATCAAAAACCAAACAATTCAAATTATCTTTGCGGACTTTGCGCTCTTTGCGGTGACTAAAATCATACACCGCAAAGGACACTCACCTCCTACGGAGTTGAGTGCCTGCTACGCCTGTAGGGCGTGCAGGTCGCCAAGAGCGCAAAGTGTTCAGGATGTATGTCAAGGATATTATGTTCTTGACTATATATTTTGATTATATTCCGATAATGTTCCAATAATAAATATCAGTACATAATACTTAAAGTATGGTAATCACATTACCCTGATACGATTATGGATGGACTGAAATTCCCGATATACAAAAACTTCCTTTTTAAAGTATTCGCTTATATTGACCACGGTTCTGTAAGAGTGAAAACTTCGGGTCCTTTGCGCTTCCTGATGAATCGCTTTACCGGCCCCCTGGTAAGCATCTTTGAAGGGGAAGTCCCTGTAAGGGTCACTGATGATGCACTGTTCTTTTCTACCTGGATACCTCCCATCCCCTCCCTGGCATTTGACAGGCTGGTGCACAGCCAAATAAAGAATATGATGGCCCGGACCTTGTGGAAACTTGGCATACCTGCGTCCACCAATCCGGAACAGGTGACCATTTCCATCACAGAAGAGTGTCCTAACAGGTGCATTCACTGCGCCCTGCCAGATACTAAGAACAAGACAAGTCTATCTGTTCCTGCCATAAAGGATATTATTGACCAGTCTGTGGACATGGGGGCCACCCAGATAATTTTTGACGGCGGCGAGCCCATGGTATATGAAGGACTTGAGGAACTTGTCTCCTATATACCGGAGGAGGCCATTGCAACTGTATTCACATCCGGTTCAGGCCTTACAAAAGAAAAAGCCCTGGCACTGGCCAAAGCCGGCATGTATAGTGTCAATGTCAGTCTTGACAGCCCAAAGGAGGCTGAACATGACAGGATTCGAGGCAGGGAGGGTGTATTTCGTGAAGCTATGAATGCCATAGGGTACAGCCTGGATGCAGGAATGCTGGTAGACATTTATGTGGTGGTGGCACCCCATAACATCCATGACCTGGATGAGTTCTACGATCTGGCCGGATCGATGGGGGTGCATGAGCTATCTTTCTACGAGATAGTGCCTACCGGAAGGTGGATAGACCATACAAAGGATATACTCTCACCTGAACACCATAGACTGCTGGATGAGTTCGTTGAACGAAGAAGCGGCGGGGCAGTGAAGGTGTTCTCCATACCCCATGTCATGAGTACTACCGGCTGTTTTGCAGGCCGGCGCTGGCTGCATGTGACACCACAGGGTAATGTCCTGCCCTGTGCCTGTATCCCGATAGCATACGGGAATGTCCATGATGAGCCGCTAAAAGGTATCTGGCGGCGTATCCAGAAAACAGGAATTTACCGCTCTGATAACTGCCTTATGAGGGATGAAAAATTCAGGGCAGAGTATATTGAGGGACGGGATTGAA
>PYCK01000036.1 GCA_009649835.1 Candidatus Methanocomedens sp.
ATATCATTAAAAAAGTTCATCAATGAGAATTTTACTTTATCCAGTTCCACATCTATGATCTCCTCACGCTCCTCCTGCGGAAAGGCATTAAATACCGAATATTTTTTCCACTGCCGTGGTGATGTGGTGGTGAACCTGCCGTCCAGCAGGATCCGCACGCCATGGTCAGTTGGAGAGCGAATGACCCGACCCATTGCCTGCCTGATCTTACGTATGGCAGGCACCTCTATAGCGTAATCCCAGCCGTGCCCGGCAAACTCATGCTCATAAGCGGATTCAATAGCCCGCATACGATCGTTCAGGGCAGGGTAGCCCACCCCTACGATCACAACAGTCCTGCCCCGCGCCTCTTTGTAATCGACACCTTCGGTCAGGGTACCCCACAGGTATGAAAATATCACAGCTTTATGGCCAGATTCACCTATCTGGAAGAACTCCTCCCTGATCTGCCCGGAAGATGTACCGACCTCGTCCAGGTATACGGGTATGTCGGTGGTGATGCGATCCTTATACATCAGGGCTTCGTGATAACTCTGGAAGAACACCAGTATATTCCCCCTGCTGCAGTGGATGATATCATTAAGCGCATGGGTCACCTGTTCAACAATTATGGGATCGTCCCTGTTCCTGGCGAACAGGGGCGGTATATTAACGGCAATGGTAAGCCTGTTATCTTCAGGGAATGTAAGGCCGAATGCTATTTCCTCCACCTGCCGGTTGATGGCAAGTGAGGTACACATTACAGGGAAGGGCTTAAGGGTAGCAGACATGAGGATGGAGGAGTGTAATGAACTAAACAGCGGTGCGGTAATGTTTCGCGGGATACACGAAACAAGTTCTATCCTGCCTTCCAATTCACCATCCCGCATTCTCAGGTTGAGTATTGGATAATAGATAGGGTCCGAGGCATGTTCAAGGTAGAACCTGGCAAATTCGGCACTGCGCAGCAGCTGGGACCTTTTGCGCCTTCCTGCATGTCCGCTTTTATACTGCTCTTTATAAAAATCATCAAGGAACTGCCCCAGTTCAACTGCTTCTTCAAGCAGGTCACCCAGGTCGGTTATCCCTGCCTCAACCACTTGTTCCAGTAAACGATGCAGGAAATAGTCGTTCCTGTGTTTAGGGTCGCAGATGCTTACATCCTTCCATGTGCTGCTCAGGCGCTCCCTTTCGCCGAACTCCAGTCTTGACTCGTATGTATCCTTCAAATGCTGGTGCATGGTCTTGAAGAACACCTCCATATCCCTGATGCGGTATGAATCGTTCCTGCCCATGGCCTCGTTGGCAGTAACTTCCTCATATGCGTGCTGTAAGCTGTATTCGGGCAGCATCATGGATGAGTGGCTCCTGGCAGCAGATTCGATGTTATGGGCCTCATCAAAGATTATTATTGCATCATCCAGCCCCCTGTCTATCCAGCCCAGCAGGTTGCTTAAGATGTCAAAGTTCAGGATATGGTGATAGTTACAGATTACCAGATTGGCATGTATCATCTGGCGTTTGACCAGTTCATAACTGCACATTCCTCTTTCATATGCCCATTCGTTTAAATCCTCAGGCGTGCGTACATCTTCATAGTACCATGCAGAAAAATCCTCTGTATCAGATATTGCAACTTTATACAGGTATGAGCAGTGCCGGTCACGAAGTTCCCTTACACGTTTTTCCAGTTCGCTCAGTTCATCCATTCCGCTCAGTTCACCGGACATTGTCCTGCCAGATCCTGACGCTGCTTTATCCGGGCCCTGTTCTAATTCCTGCTGCAGATCAAGGCGCGATTCAAGTTCTGAGATCTCCCGCTCTTTGCCTATCAACTCATAGGTATTTTCCCTGAGCACGCTGCAGGTCTCGTAATCCTCATCCCTGGGGCACATGTGCTTTTTCCCTTTCAGGACTGCTACTTTTATGTCCTGCATCTGCTTGATCTCCCTGGATTCTTCAATGAACTGGAGCATCTGCTGGTGGACATTGGTGGCGATGATGACCACCTTGCCCAGTTTTTGTGCTGCGGCCAGGGACGGGACAAGGGCACTTAAGGTCTTTCCGGTCCCGCAGGCACCTTCGAACATTATTATCTTTTTGTCCAGGATGGCATTATAAATGGAATCCATTGCCTCTTTTTGGTTTGGGTAACAGGTGGGCTTGGGGAAGAAATCCATGAGGTCAGGAGTCATTAAAGTAACATTCCTATTACCCTTTAAATATGGTTGGTAACCGGACTGTAAAAGTGTAATTCATCATAATAACAGATATAAAGATTTATCTATGTGGAAGGTTTATTATTAATTGGAGATGTATTGAAAATGTTCTACCAATGCAAAACATGTGGCTATAAGTACAATTTTGACGTTAGCTACATAAAAGCCAAATGCTTGATCTGCGGGTCTAACCCAATTAGCTTCACAGAGATAAAACCAAAAACTGATTGGCCCAATTTGTTTAGTTAAATTACATTTTTACTCAATTCTATTTTGTTCAAACTT
>PYCK01000037.1 GCA_009649835.1 Candidatus Methanocomedens sp.
TTGTTGGCATCGAAGTGTTTACTATCATTCAGCACTATTAGAATTTGAGGTATGAAAGTAGAATGGTACATGAGATTATTCAGGCACAGTGTCCCAATTGTTCACCACATGAACCTGTGCCCCACGATATACTGAAAGAAAAACCTGACATATTGATAAAATGTACACTGTGTGGTACAATCCATCCTTATTACTCAGAAAAAAAGAAGAAAACAAATATCAGGGTAGTTATCAGTGCAGGCGATAGCTCCACTACAAGTACAATTGTCCAGGAAAGTGATGAGATCATATCCGTGGATGATGAGTTCATAGTGGAAAGCGGACCCGAAGGCGAAGCCAGTTTTGTGCTGGTCACATCAATTGAATCAGGCGACAAACGGGTAAATAGTGCCAGGGCCGATGAGATCGATACAATATGGACCCGCCATACGGATACAGTCACGACCAAGATATCCATCACACGAGGCTGGCAGACAGAATCTATTGAAATGGAAGTGCCTGGTGAACGGGAGTTCACAATCGGGGAAATGTTGTCTTCAGGATCTAACAGGTTCGTAATAAAAAAGATAAAGGTACGCGATGGGCAATTCTTTAAAAGGAACGGGGAATGTGTTATGGCAAAATACATCAAACGTATCTTTGCCGACTCCTCAGAACGGATGGAATGGTTAAGGGATTACAAAAAGACCGGTAAAAAAAGACCTGGTAAACCCCGTTTTGGCGGACCTGTAATCAAACCACGGGGGCCTTCAACATGGACTTTGAAAAGGAAAGAAGGCAACTAATAAATGGATTAAGATCAAGGTATCCGGAAATCCGGGACAGGGTTCTTGATGCAATGGTACGTGTGCCCAGGCACAGTTTCATGCATGAAAGTGAGCAGAGGTTCGCATATGCGGACAATCCGCTTTCGATCGGGGAGGGACAGACCATATCCGCACCACATATGGTTGCCATAATGTGTAACCTGCTGGAGCTTGAGCCCGGGCAGAAAGTGCTGGAAGTGGGAGGGGGTTGCGGATATCATGCTGCTGTCATGGCCGAACTGGTCCGTCCGGGCGGACATGTATATACAATTGAACGTATCCCATCACTGGCCGCGTTTGCAAGAAAAAACCTGGCCAATGCCGGATATGAAGATGTAACTGTCATAATCGAGGACGGCAGCGAGGGATTGCCCGCACTTGCTCCTTTTGACAGGATATCTGTGGCGTGTTCTGCGCCTGAAGTGCCTGAGGTCCTGGTCGAACAACTGGCAGCAGGTGGAAAGATGGTGATACCTGTGGGCCGTTACATGCAGGAACTTTACCTGGTCACGAAATCAAACGGCGTAAAAAAAGAAGCAATGGGTGGGGTCGTGTTTGTACCCCTGGTTGGAAAATACGGATTCTGATTCAAATAATGAATTTGATACCACGGACCAATCACATCCCTTACAATCACATCTTTTACAATCATATCCTTTAATGTAGCCGCCCTCCCATATATCTGAACATGCCTTCGCTGTGTGTATCCTGTAAAGGGAAGGGGCTGTGCGGCCGTCCTGCCTGCCCCATACTTGAGAGGTTCAAGTCACTTGGCACAACTGCCAAGCTTTCTGATAACATTTTTGGTGCATCTCCACCCTCGGTCTTTGTAGGACGGTACGGGTATCCGCAGGTATCTGCGGGACCACTGATACCGCCTGAGGTCACGGCCAGTGATGCTGCTGTCTATGACAGTCCGGGCTCATGGAACAACTTGGGTATCAGGGATATCGTGGGACTCAGGTCCAGCCTGGTCAGGTCAAATATGAAGTTCAATGTCAAGGATGCTTCAAATCCTGATACCATGCTGCAAAAGACCCAGGAACTGGCATTATCTGAAAAACCTGTAGATACAGAGGTGTGGTTCAGCAAGGTGCCCCGTGTGGGACTGCGTTTCGATGGCGTACTCTCGCCCATGGGCCCGGCCGGAGAGGTTACAAAGCTGGATATAGCCCAGAACCCGGTAGTACCCAGGCAGGTGGATAAAGCAGTAAGTGATACCGATGCCAGGGCTGTGGATGAGATCGAGGAACTCTATAACGCAGATATCACTGTGGATCACATTAACAGGTTGCTTTCTATCGGACTGCTGGGAAAACAGCGCAAGATCGTGCCCACCCGCTGGTCCATCACTGCCACAGATGATATGGTCGGGAAGATGTTGATCGATGAGATCCGATATTTCCCTGAGGTGAATGATATCCTGCTGTACAGCGGGGGATTGCACGGGAACCACTTCGAGATACTGGTGTTTCCAGGGGCCTTTGCGTACGAATTAATAGAGATATGGATGCCAAAGGCTGTATGGTCAACCGGGGCAACTTCGGTAGAATCGGATTGGGAGGACTATGGCGGCAAGAAAGGATACTCGAACCTGGGAGGCGGGTATTATGCGGCACGCCTGCCTGTGCTGGAGCACCTGCACCGGATGCGCCGCAGTGCCAATGTGTTCGCGATCAGGGAAATTACGCCCGATTACTGGGCGCCCCTGGGGGTATGGGTGGTCAGGGAAGCTGCAAGGGAAGCAGTGTCATCGGTCCCGGTGAGGTTTGATTCCGTTAACGATGCACTGGATGATATGTCTTTGCGGATAAATACCGTTAGCGAGATGTGGCGACCCGAATCAAAACTGCTGGACAGGAAGATGAACCAGAAGAGATTAATGGATTTTCTTTAGGATTGTGCAAATGAAAATACAAATAAAGACATAACTAAAAATGAAAATACAAAGTCAAGAAAATGAAAATTTCAGACAGGATTTACAGGATATACAGGATTGGATCGTATCCTGTCAATCCTGTAAATCCTGTCAAAAGATTTGATTGAAACTAAGAAAATTACCTATGTTGATATCGAAATGCGTTTATACTTTCCTATACGTTAAAAAATATTAAATCATAGTATACTCATAGGTTCTTTCTATGCCTGAAATTGAACAGTCCCAGGTGAGCGGCCTTGAAGAAGTACATTTCCAGACCGTGCGCTCGAAAAAAATGGCCATATTCAATACCAGCAGTACTGAATTAAAACATCTGTTCATTGCCTGGGTGGCAATATCATATGCATTCGCCATTTTGATCGCATGGATTGAACTGGGTAATAGAAGGCCCACGAGCTCTCAGATATTGGGGTCTTCTCAGATATTGGGGTCGAATATCACCGACCTGTTCATAATCTCCCTGGTCACGGTGGGTATATCCTTTATTTTCCATGAAATGGGGCACAAGTTCGTTGCCCAGCAGTACGGTGCATGGGCCGAGTTCAGGATGAGTTTCGGGATGCTGCTGCTGGCTATTTACATGGCATGGCAGATCGGTATCCTGTTTGCAGCACCCGGGGCCGTGCAGATATTCGGACCTCATATTACCAAAAAACAATACGGTAAGATCGCTGCCTCTGGTCCTGTGATGAACCTGTTTTTGGCTTTTGCTTTCATGCCGCTGTTAACTGATACCGGGTTTTTATACGATATAGGTCGCCTGGGTGTGATCATCAACCTGCTGCTGGCAGGATTCAATATGCTGCCGATCAGCGTACTGGACGGTCGCAAGGTGCTGGCATGGAATCCGATCGTATATATCGGGTTGTTCATGACAATAATTGTTGTAGGTATGTTCTCTGTTGCCATATTGACATAAGAATGGAAAAGACATCACTCCTGCAATAATTAACAAATAATCACTTATATTTTCGATTTGCTGATCGATTCCAGTAAGACTTTTATAGTTTAAACAATCTGGAAGATTCCTGAAAAAATTCGAATTACCATTCACATTGCCTGTGAGGAATCATAATTGAACACAGAACTGATTGAACCATTCGATCTGAGAATCGGATATCTTACTCCAAAAAACCCTATTGCTCTTGCCCCTATGGCAGGTATTACCGACAGCAATTTTGCAAAACAGTTCACTGACCATGCCGGACTGGTGGTACTGGGCGGTTATAACCTGGATGATAGTACAAACGATGCTGCAAAAAGAATTGCCCAGCGCGGGCGCAGTGAGTTCGTAACAGATTCACCAATGGAATTCCTGACATCTGAACTGGAAACAATTACTGGTAACTCAGATGATTGTGCTGTCCTTGTTAATGTCAGGGCGGCAGATATCGATGCATATGTCGAGGCTGCCCGTATCGCTAAAAAATACGGGGCAGGTATTGAAATAAATGCACACTGCCGCCAGCCCGAGATAATGGAACTGGGCGCAGGTCAATCCCTGCTGGAACATCCTGATACCCTGCGCGAGATCATTGAGGCGGTCAAGGGTACAGGAGTTGTAGTCTCAGTCAAGATCAGGGCCAATGTGGTTGACGACCTGATGACTGCCTATATGATTGAAAAGGCGGGTGCCCATATCATCCATATCGATGCCGTGGGCAGAAATGGGGCTGACGTCAATCTCATAAAAAGGATACGCAACATTACATCCCTGTTTATTATTGGTAACAATTCGATCGTTGATTATTCTGGAGCCAAGTCCATGTTCTCCAGGGGTGCTGATATGGTCTCTGCTGCCAGGGCAGTATTAAAAGAACCCAACACCCTGCGGTTCCTTGTGGACCAGATCACCTCATACCAGATGACCACAGGCTGGTATAATTCGCCAAAGCACATATGCGGCGGCGGGGACCTGCGGGCACTGGCTTTTTGCTGCCTGCCAGTAAAACCCTGTGCAGTTCACAATGCCCTTAACCAGATCGGTATGTCAGCCGAGGAGTTTACAAAGCTGAAACTGCAAATAGTGGAGGGCACACTCCTGGAATATGGGGATAGTACCTGTTTCGGCAGCATGGCATGGTGCTGCAAGATCACCAAACCATGTTTCTTAAGGGACGGCGTGCTGGAAGTGGTGGGTCTTTCTGATATAGACTTTATGCGTCTTAAAAAGCAGATGTCTGAAGAAATACTGGCACACCGAAAGCGATAAATAGTAATTTTAAACAGGAAACATCCTGATCATGAACAATGATAAGAGTGAAAACCAGTCATACTTTTAGGCGTATTTTTTCAAAACTTTGATGATTCAATACATCATTAAAGAAATTGAGCAATTAACCCGATTATTGGATTGACCTATATTATGGTGGTATCACAATAAAAAAGGAAGAAAATTTTTCACTGATGGAAAAACATGAAAAAAAAGTAATTTTCGCAATCGCAGTTATTAGTGTCCTTTTTTTACTTTTAATTATCTTTATGGGAATAAAAACCCACAATGATGTATGTGAAGTTGCAAAGCAGGAATTCAGTAAACAACAATTGCTCCTTGCCGAACAGTTTTCAACTGGTGTAGAGGAATTCCTGAATGAAAAAGTTGAATTAACAGAATCAATAGCCAGAAACCATGCAAATGCTTCACCTGAGGAATTCCAGGCATTATTTATTGATATCTACGAAGGTAGCACAGGTTATTATGCCCTGGAGTACATCAATGCCAGTGGTGTGGTTGTTGCAGGTTATCCTGAAGAGAATGTTCCTATTGGATATAACCTGTATGAAAATAACAGGGAATATCCAATTGAACATGCCAGGGACACCAGGGATACATATTGTACGAATCCGGTTGGTCTTTTTGAAGATGGTCTTGGTTCGTTTATCTGGATCCCGATCTTTGATGGAGAGGAGCATAAAGGAACCATACTGGGGATAATACAGATGTCTACACTGGCAGAAAAATATCTCGAACCTTACGATTCTTCCGGTTATGTATATCTTGTTGACAGGAACACACAGGTATTGTATGATGGGTCCGGGCAATATACTGCAGGAGATAATTATTTTGATATGCTTAATGAATCAAATCCAAAATGGATGCACATCATAGAAGAACAGTTGAACGGGTCACAAGGAACTGCAGAATTTACCCTGAATGGAAAAAACAATACTTCAGAAAACAAGATGATAGCATTCTCACCCATAGAGTGGCGGCGGCGGTTATGGTCAGTGGCGGTCGTTAGCCCTGCAACTGAAGTTGAAGAAATTACACATCCGGCATTATTGAAGCATACAGTTCTCGTATTATTCTCTGCCAGCATCACCTTGCTGGGTGGATTCTCACTTATCCTGCTGCTTACAAGCTGGAACAGATCCCTGAAAGTTGAAGTTCACAATAAAACCTATGAACTCAAGCAGTCCAATGAATTCCTGGAAAAGGCAAACCAGAAGCTTAAGGAACTGGATGGACTGAAATCAGATTTTGTTTCCATGGTTTCGCATGAACTCAAAATGCCCCTTGCTGCCATAAAGACTTCAACCGAACTGTTGAAAGATGCTGACGAGAACGAATTGATCGATAAAGATGAATTGATTGAAAAGATACTTCGAAATGTTGACCGCCAGACACGTATGGTCAATGACCAGCTGGATCTTTCCCAGATCGAATCAGGTATGATGAACTTCAAGAAAGAAGAGGTAGATCTACATGAAGTTATCAGTACATCTATCGAGACTGTTGAGAAAACCGCCTATGACCTGGGAATAGGTATTTACACATCCATTCCCGAACACCTGCCCGGCTTTACTGGAAATAAGGATGCCCTTGTATCCGTATTTGTAAACCTGTTGAACAATTCCCTGAAATTCACTCCATGGGGGGGCAGGATCGATATTGACATCGTGGAACTTGACCAGTATATACAGGCCACTGTAAAAGATAATGGAATTGGACTGGGAACTGATGATATTGAAAAAATATTTGAAAAATTCTATCGCGTGGGTAATGATATATACAACAATACCAAAGGGACAGGCCTGGGTCTTACCATCGCAAAAGGGATTGTTGAAGGGCATGGAGGTACAATCGAGGTAGAAAGCAAGGAAGGCAAAGGTATAACATTTACCTTCACAATAAAAAAGTAGCAATATGATTGTACATAAAGATGCTGAGGATTTCAATGAACTTGACAGGAAGATCGAGGAGGAAGCCCGGAAGAGGACTGATTCTGTCCTTGTCTGCCCCCAGTGCAATTCGACAAACGTCACGTATTACATGGGTCTTAAGACCGGTGTCCAGTACCAGTGCAAGGAATGCGGCTATGTGGGTGCATTCATAATTGAAAGGGACAAAGAATAGAACCTGCGAGATAGGTGGGGCAGGTCATACAAAATAAATACAAAAGTTTTTTTACATAAAAGCCTTCAATAAAGGATGAGGAGATAAAACAAAATGAATGCAGAAATCGAAAAATGGGCTTCACAACAGGACTTACTTGCACTGCTATACTCACTGATCCTGACAGTAATATCCACTGCTGTTATCTGGATACTTGATAAGTTCATGTTCAAGCACACTGATTTCAGTCCGCTGACCGAGTTCCAGTTCTATGGTGTTCTTTTTATCGTGGTTTTTGGCTTAATTGCGGGTCTTATGTTTTACAGGGAAAAGAAAGAGACTACAGAAGAAGTGAGTGAGTTCAGGACCAAGATGGACAAGAAAAAGCTGAAAAAAGCAAAAAAGGCAAAAGTCAGGTCCCGATAAATCTTTTATTTTTCAAGTATTGTTATTGTACTTCTCTCACCCACACTCAATTCCACTTCGTCATTCCATCCTGACTTAGCATAGCAGTCGGTCGCCTGCAGTTTAGTCCCGATGTCTATCTCATGTATGATCTCGGTCTGCTTATCCCAGAGTGCAGCCTTTATCCTGCCTGAATCATCTGATAAGTGGATGTTCACTACCTTGCCGGTTGAGCCGTCCTTGCGCTGGAATTCCCTCAGTTCATCAAGCCCTGTAACATATCCTATAATGCTGTATGACTCATTGATCTCGATATCACCAATGAGGGTGATCTTCTCACTGAACTCCACCTGCTTACTGGTCTTTTTTATTGAGCTGTTATTTCCCAGGTTGATCTCTACCTGGTTGTTGAAGGAATTCTCTTTTGAATAGCCTCCGGTTATTTCTATGGTGTCACCCGGGTTCAACTGTTCGATATGTTCCACATTTTCATCCCATAACGTGAGCCTGATCTTACCTGTGGGGTCGCCCAGTGTCAGGTTCCTGACCTTGCCAGTAGAATTATCCTTTCGCTGGAATGTCCTGGTATCTGCAATGTCCAGTATCTTTCCTACCAGGTGTATATCGCTCATACCCGCTTTTATCTCCTCGATACGGTAGGGTTTGGTCCTGACCTCAATCTCTTCATTCATGGCCACTTTATCCACACTGCCGCCCCTGCCAACACTGACCTCAAGACCATTACGCCCCTCCCTGACAAAACCGGATACCTGGACTGCATCCCCAAACACGATCTCTCCTACCTGTACCAGGTCAGCAGCACTTTCCCATAGCACGACCCTGATAGAACCAGTTTCATCCGCAACTGTCAGGTTGGCAACACTGCCTGTGGAACCGTCCTCACGACTGAATTCCCTGGCATCTGAACACGCCACGATCTTGCCCACTATCGAAACATTAGACTTATCAAGTGTTACCTGTCCTATCTTTACCTTATCATCGTACTCGCCCATATCATAGATCACAAGGGTTGCAAGAGTTTTATCATCAGGAAGGCCGCCCAGGAGGTGTTTCTTTTCTTCCATCCGGGCAAGGAAATCTTCCATACTCATGCGGTCTTTTACTTTCTCATATATTTCTGTTATTTCATCCATAGCTATCCCCGGCTGAAAGATTTATTGGAATGAATTGATTTAAGACTTTTCTATCGGCCATTTATGTCGTCAATTGTTGTAAACTTTTATGATACGGCATGGAAATGTTTTTTACCAATCCCGTTATCTTAGACCCCGGTGTAATTATCATGACGATCAATGAAGGAGATTTTATTAAAATATCATACACAGGTAAATTAGAGGACGGTACTATCTTCGATACTACAAATGAAGAGGTGGCAAAGGTCCATAATATATTTAATTCCAATGGCAGGTATGGTGGCGATGTGATCATTATTGGTGTGAACCAGATGATCTCCGGTCTTGAGGAAGACATAAAAGAACATGAAGCAGGCTATGAAGGAACGGTTTCCATCCCTCCGGAAAAAGCTTTTGGTGTACACCTTTCCAAGCTGATAAGGGATTTACCTCTTAAACGTTTTGAACAAAAACCACAGGTAGGGATGATGGTTCAATACGAAGGCAAACAGGGTAAAGTGCTTAAGGTCATGGGACGCCATGCCAGATTGGATTTCAACAGCCCTATGGCAGGCCAGATAATAACATATGATTACAAGATCGAAGCTGTGCTTGAGGACCTGAAGGAAAAAGCAGTTGGCCTTGGTGCACTTTATATGTCCCAGGAAATGGACATTGAGATCGATGGTACTGTTGCCAGGGTCAATGTGCCACTGGAGTTTAATTATTCACAGCATTGGTTGAACACTAAAGCACAACTGGCACTGGACATGTTGAAATATACTGAACTGACAGAAGTGTTATATGTTGAGACTTATACAGAAGAACTGGTGAAGCCTGATTCTGAAGAAGAGGAGCAATCAGAAGCTGAAGAATCTGATGAATCCGAATCAGATGAACCGGAAGACTCAGAATAATTAGAAGAACCTGGAGAGGAGTAATCCCTCTCCTACAATTATATTTGATCCAACCTGAAACCACGTTGCTGAGGTAGCCAAGCGGACCACGGCGCCGGTCTTGAAAACCGGTGGTGCACTGCGCCACGGGAGTTCGAATCTCTCCCTCAGCGTCTTTCTTTTTTGGGAGTATTGTTCTGGTTATTTGTCTTTTTCTATTATGCTTCAAGGCACGTTTGTCACGGCCCCCTAACACCGCTATTATGGTTTGTGCAAGAACAAAACACTAATCAAGAAGCCACTTACACAGAGAAACATATCTGACGTTCTTCCCGGAAACAATTTCAACCGCCTCATAATCCCATGTAATGATCAGCAGATTATCGCATTTTAGTTCCTCTGAACCTTGCAGGAGAGCTTTTACTTCACGCTCTTTCGTCACAAAATCATCAAGTGTGTAACATACCTGTATAAGTTCAGAGACCTTTTTCCCCTCCTTAATGATAAAATCAATTTCCCTGCCAGATGTAGACTTATAGTAAAACAGATCTCCTTTACTTCTTCTTTTCAGTTCAATAAAAACAATGTTTTCAATAAGCCTCCCATAGTCCTGTATACCTTGCAGGGACAGTAGTCCATTATCGACAAGATATATCTTTGATATACTTGATTCTATATTTTTGTAAGAATAAGAGAACCTCTTGAGTGGAAAAACAATAAATGAATCTTCAAAATAACCGAAATAAGTATACAGCGTATTCTTGCTTACCTTATGGCCTTGCGATTTAAGGAAATTATAGAATTTATGGATTGAAAATTCCTTTGAATTGAATATAGCATTAAGGAAGAGTTTCAGCATCTTTATGTTTTTCACATCATACCTTTCAACAATGTCCCTGAATATTGTCACATCTACTATCTCACTCAATATCCGGTCCCACTCTTCCCTGTAACGCACTGTTTCAGGAAACCCGCCGTATCTGACATAATCTTCCAGTTTTTGGATTATTTCCCCCATTTGCGCTGATGAAAGATATTCTTCATACTCGAGTTTGCCTGCTTTTAAGACTTCGGCAAAAGAGAAGGGATATACATTGTATGTCAGGCTTCTTCCCCTCATGCTTGTGGCGATTTCTTTACTCATGAGCCTGGATGATGAACCAGTGACAAACACATTGACATTTTCCATATCAACAAGTGTCCTTACAAATCGTTCCCAATCAGGGATTACCTGTATCTCATCAAGAAATACCCAGGTTTTTTCATTCCTGTCAGGATAAATCTCAAAAAATACTTCGAGAAGTGTGTTCAGGTCTTGTGACACTGCACCCACCAGTCTTGAATCTTCAAAGTTCACATACAATATACTGTTTTTATCCTCTTTACGCGCTAAAAGCTCTTTGATTCCCAGATACATGAGATATGTCTTACCTGACCTTCTGGGACCTGAAAGAACAACAGCTCTGTCCAATGGGATGTCAAGAGGATAGTGTATATCCCTCTGTACAATGTCGGGATATCGCCTTTTCTGGAAATCTTTAATTATGTTTCCCCAGAGTGTCTTTGAGATCATAGTATTATATAAGGGGAAATAATTAATAAAAGTTTCCCTTTATAAAATACTATTGTACCTGGCCACCAGCATATTATATCAATATCTGCACTGAACTGCCGCCGCTATCGGCGCAGCCTACTCTCAGTAGTGCCAAAATGAGGATTTCTGTAGTTTCAGCCAGTAATTCTTCCCCGTATCCCCTGTGCTGCCATTCCCTTGCCTGCGGTTTCGATATTGAAATTTCCAATGGGAGGAATCGGCAATCTCTTCCTTAATCTGATTAT
>PYCK01000038.1 GCA_009649835.1 Candidatus Methanocomedens sp.
TCCAATCCTGTATATCCTGTAAATCCTGTCAAAAGATTTGATTGAAACTAAGAAAATTACCTATATCGATATCGAAACGCGTTTATAATTTTCTATACGTAGATAAACCGGGAATAAGAATGTGAAATGATGGAGTCAGATTTATCTTATTATTCCATAGAGGTTGATGCCGGGAAGTGGAATCTCCGGAAATATCAGAAGATAATAAACAGATGAACTTTTGGGGAAACAGATAGAATATACTCGAAATTTGATTCTAAATAAAATAATGTCAACAAATGAAATTTGTAAAAATTAAGCCCGGAAAGATATCATACAGGAGGCAGGTCAGCACTGCTGTTAGATGCCTATCCATCTAATTTGCAGCACCAACAAATACGTCATATTCCATTGATCTCGATCCGGGCCATATATCCATATGCCACAATCGTGAAAATGGCATACAGATGCCATAACCCTGATAATAATACTTCCCTATCGACCAGATTATGCCTGTGTACCAGGTAATTGGTCTATCGGGTGAAAACAACCGGGGTTAATGACCTTCATGTAGTTTGGATATATTCTATTTCTCTACAGTATACCCAGGTATTTTTCAAGCTCGTACGGTGTGACCTGGATCCTGTAATCATCCCATTCGCGTTTCTTTATCTCAATGAACCTTTCAAAGACATGTTCGCCAAGAGCTTTTCGTACAAGTTCGCTCTTTTCAGTAGCCTGGATGGCTTCCCCAAGACTGGATGGCAGGGAGACTATACCCTCTTCTTTCATCTCGGACTTACTCATCTTGAAAATGTTCTTCTCTACCGGGTCAGGCAGTTCATACCCTTTCTCAATCCCATCAAGACCCGCACACAGCATCACCGAGAATGCCAGGTATGGGTTACAAGCAGGGTCAGGACAGCGCAATTCCATCCTGGTAGCCAGTTCCTTGCCAGGCTTGTACATGGGTACTCTCACCAGTGCACTGCGGTTCCTCCTGGCCCATGCCACATAGACCGGGGCCTCATAACCGGGCACCAGCCGCTTGTAACTGTTCACGGTCTGGGCCAGCACACAACACATCTCGTTGGAATGTTTCAGGATACCTGCAATGTAGCTCTTCCCAATATCAGAAAGACTGTACTCGTCATTCGCATCAAAGAAAGCATTTGTTTCCCCCTTAAAGAGACTCTGGTGGACATGCATCCCGCTTCCATTTTCCCCGAAAATAGGTTTAGGCATGAAAGTGGCATACAGGTCATTCTGTGTTGCTATCTCCTTAGCGATAAGCTTGTAGGTCATTGTATTGTCTGCCATTTGCAGCCCTTCTGCATACCTCAGGTCGATCTCATGCTGGCTGGGTGCAACTTCATGGTGGCTGTATTCCACCCTGATGCCCATATCCTCAAGCGCGAACACGGTCTCCCTGCGCAGGTCTGTAGCAAGGTCAAGGGGTGAAAGGTCGAAATATCCGCCTTTGTCAATAGTCTGGGTTGAATCGCATGAATCAAAATAAAAGTATTCCAGTTCAGGACCCACATATAACGTATAGCCCAAATTCCGGGCGCGTTCCAGGTTCTGTTTTAGTATATACCTGGGGTCACCTTCAAAGGGACTTCCGTCAGGGTTCAGTATGTCCACGAACATCCTGGCAGTGGCCCGTTCCTTTGGCCTCCAGGGAAGTATCCTGAAGGTAGTGGGGTCGGGCATGGCCACCATATCGCTCTCTTCGATATCCCGGTAGCCTTCAATTGAGGAACCGTCAAATCCCATTCCTTCATCAAGTGCCCCTTCCAGTTCTTCTTTGGTTATTGCGAAACTTTTCATGGCTCCCAGGATATCTGTGAACCACAACCGGATGAACTTTACATCCATTTCTTCAACAGCTTGAAGTACGTCTTCTTTTGTTTGCATTTCATTACCTCTTGTATCGTGGGTAGACTATGGCATAGTTCCTATTTAATAGTATATAATATTAACTATAACATTTGTATCGTGTGGAGTCCCGAAAAGATTTCGCATTAGGTTTTACCCAGAAATATTTGTTCAGAGCGTGAAGCTGAATAAAAGCCTGTAAAACCCTCAGAGTAATAGGAATAGAGTGGGCATGTTTTCGTGCATCGCCCATGAGTATGGCGCAGTGCCTGCCTGGTTTTAATACCCTGATGTACTCAGCCGCCACCGGCAGCACCCCATTCCCAACCCATGTTCAACGCTTGTGCAGAATGAAATCAGGCAGGGATTATTTCAATTTCATTATTAACCGCAGATGAACGCAGATAAAGGTAATATTGGATTTAAATTTCGATTATACGGTATAAATTTAAGTATAATAGTATCCACTTCAAATCAGAGGGA
>PYCK01000039.1 GCA_009649835.1 Candidatus Methanocomedens sp.
CCCCCCATCAATAATTATGACCTGGCATAGCATAGATGCTGTAGACACAGCACTTAAAAGGACTAAAAGTGCACTGATCGATCCTTTTAATTTCTGGAAATGGATCAAACTTGGGATTATCATCTTCCTTCTTGGCGGCAGCGGAGGAGTCGGTGGATCCAACTATGGCGGTACAGGTCAGGATTTCAGGGGAATTGATGATAGTGGGGAACCATTAATTACAGATTCCCAGTTCCTGGAATTTCGTGAAACGTTCACCCAGTTCCTGGACACTTATTTGACATATCTCCTGTTAGGGATAGCATCTATCATAGGGATTATACTGCTCCTGTCCTATATTTCCAATGTCATGGAATTTGTCTTTGTGCATTCCCTTGTCACCAATGTTGTGACATTCTGGGCATATACACGTCAATACCTGCGCCAGGGTTTTAATCTGTTCATAATCCGGTTCGTCCTGGGTCTGGCATTTCTTTCCATATTAATAATCTCCATGCTGCCGATAGTCTTGCCGATACTGGATTCACCAGGTGATTTTCATATTGGAATGTTAATCGGGGGCATTTTCTTATTGATAGGTGTTCTGCTCATACTTGCCATTATCAGCGGAATAATCGAGTCATTCATTAATCTTTCCATACCCATGTCCATGTACCAGAACACCGGCATTATTGCTGCTTTTAAGAAAGTCCTGGGCTTATTCAGGGCCGACTGGGAGCAGATAATAATCTACTGGGTGGTAAGGGTAATAATTTGGATAGGATTGTCGTTAATTGTGGGGCTGGCAGTAATGATCCTGCTTATTGTAGTATTTGCCATAATTTCCATGATGGGCCTGGTACTTTACATGATATTGTCATGGGCCGGACTGGGTACAGGGGATGCCGTGTTCTGGGTAATTATGGCACCCTTCGGACTGGTAGCATTTGTTATACTATTCGTATTCTCACTGCTGGTGTCAGTGCCTGTGCCCGTATTCATGAAATACCATATGCTCAGCTTCCTCAAGTCATGGTACCCCGAATCCGGAATACCTTTCTTTGAACTGGCTCAGGAAAAATAGTAAATATTTAATTGAACAACGCCAAGATGTGCATGGTCTCATGCAATCTTGCCAGTTCTTCCTTTTGAGCAGGGCTAAAGTCTTTTGGGTACCAGGTTTCTACCACATCATCAGGGGACGGGCCATTTCTATAGACTTCGAACTCTGCGTTCATAATATTACTACTCTCATTGGTGTGGCCAAATCCCCAGACATGCCCTAGTTCGTGCAGTAAAATCGTGGTCTCCATGTCATTCTGGGGCAGGGAACCTTTGAATATTATTATGGAATCTGCGGCATAGGTGACACCAACCGAATACGGCTTTGTAGAGGCTGCATGCATACGATTCGAATAATCCTGGTCTTCCTGCTGCCATATAGTATCCAGGTATAGGATATAGAGGGTGATGTTCCCACCAAACCATCCGGTCCGGTAGTCCCTGTTTTGTTCCTGGAGCATTGATGTTATCTTAATAATGTCATACCCATAGATCACGGCTGGAACCTCATCATCTTCAATATCCTGATCAAGGTATACCAAAACCTCCTTGCCTGAATACATCTCGATCTGCTGCTGCAGGGCTTCAATGGTTTTTGGTGTGGGTTCCATACCGGGCTGGTAGTCTATTTCGACTACTATTGTTTTGTATGGAGAATATTTTGAAAGGTACAGGGCATTGTAAGACCCGGGTATGTGAATCTCACCATAATGGACATAAGCCGGTATCAATATCAACACGCTAGCTAATGCTACAGCTATCACCAGTGTGGCAGTATAAATGACCAATGTTTTAAGGACTGATTCGCTCATCTGATTGCTTAAATAATATATATTGAATGTTATTGATTATTTGTTATTCATCCACATTGAATTCTATATTCCTGTTTTCCAGTTCCCTGATAATCTCCTGGAAGAATATGCCCTGTCCCTGTATGTGGGAGTGGCCAGCTTCACACAGGCGTCCTCCTTCCATACCGACACTGGTGGTCAGGGTACCACATGAGGGACTCCCCTTTACTCCGACCAGCCTGATACTGTGGCCTGCTTCATAGAGCATCTGGATGGTGTCAGCTGCAGGCTGTAGAATGCGGCGGCAAAAACGCCTGTAATTAGGGATATCCAGTTGCTCGGAAGTTATTTCCCACCGTTTAGGTCCAAGATAGATGATTTCCGGACAGGGAAGTTGAATAATGCTGCCAGTCAGGTCCGGGCGGCTGTGGGATTTCAGCCCTTTTAGCTGCACATCGGGGTTTATCAGGCAGTGGGCGATTACCTGTATCTCCTGCATGCAAGTGTGATAGGATACCATCGGAATTAACACTTTTCACTCTAAGCGCATCAGTTGCATTCATTTCTAAAGTTCTTGCCAGGTATCCGGACTGAATGTGTACAGCGACGGAACCGGTATGAGCGCATTATCCAACATGAAGGGAAAGCGGACGTAAGTATGATAGCGGGGAGCGGGATAGTGAGGGGACGAATGGGGGGCTGGGTTTTATTATTTGGTTCACCGCAAAGTGCGCAAAGACCGCAAAGGATTCTACTGCCATGGCTTTGCGTCCTTGCGTTCTTTGCGGTGCAGTATTTCATAAATAATATATTTTAACAGCCACCGGCAGCTAACCAACACAACATACACTTCGCACACAGGGACCGCCGCATATC
>PYCK01000040.1 GCA_009649835.1 Candidatus Methanocomedens sp.
ATGATGAGGCTATTAATGAGTCTGCAAAGATACTTGCCAATTCCAAGCGCCCACTGTTGTACGGCTGGGCATCAGGCCTGTGCGAGATGATGGCGAAAGGTATCCTGCTCAACGAAGAGGTAGGAGGAATTATAGATAATACGGCCAGTGTGTGTCACGGACCATCTGTTCTGGGTGTCCACGAGAAGGGACTGCCCACCGGTACCCTGGGCCAGTTTGCCAACAGGGCCGATCTGGTAGTGTTCTGGGGCTGCAACCCGGTACAAGCCCATCCCAGGCACATGAGCAGGTATTCGGTATTCAATAAAGGATTTTTTGCGAGCAAGGGACGCAAATCCAGGAAAGTCGTGGTATTTGATGTCAGAAAGACCGATACTGCCGAGATGGCTGACGAGTATGTACAGGTGAATCCGGGAGAGGACTATATTGTTATGTCTGCCCTGCGGGCAATTATTGCTGACAAAGCCGACGTGGTCCCGGATAGTGTTGGCGGTGTGCCCAAAGAGAAATTAGTTGAACTGGCAGAGGCCATGAAGAGCGCAAAGTTCGGTATTGTTTATTTCGGTATGGGCCTGACCCAGAGCCGTGGTAAGTATAAGAACATCGATAATGCGGTGTCCCTTATCACTGAACTGAACGCCCACGGAAAGCACAGCATCATACCCATGCGGGGACACTACAATGTAGGTGGTTTCGGGCAGGTATGCGCCTGGACGACGGGTTATGCCGGTGCGGTGGATATGTCAAGGGGCATTCCATACTATAACCCTGGCGAAACCTGTTCCAATGACCTGCTGATGCGGGAAGAGATCGATGCAGCCTTCGTTATTGCCGGGGATGCAGGAGCTCATTTCCCTGCCCAGTCCATTGCCCGAATGAGCAAGGTGCCTGTAATACAGGTTGACCCGTTCCACAACCCGACCACTGAGATGGCAAATATCGTGATACCAACCAAGGTATCTGGTGTGGAACTGGAAGGCACTGCATACAGGATGGATTGTGTGAGTCTGCGGATGCGCAAACTGGTGGATGTGGACTTCCCGTCTGATGAAGAGGTGCTGGATAAGATAATTGCAAAGGTAAGAGAGATAAAGGGGGCTTCATCATGAGTGAAATGCTGATCAAGAACGCAACTGTGTATGACCCTATCAATAATATCAACGGGGATATGATGGATATTGCCGTTAAGGACGGCAAGATAGTAGACAGTGTGAGTGGTAGTGCCCAGACCATAGATGCCGGAGGGCGGCTGGTCTATCCGGGCGGTGTGGACGCACATACCCATATCGCTGGCAGTAAGGTGAATGTGGGACGTATTATGCGGCCTGATGATTCACGCCTGAACAATAAACCCAGGACCAAAGTGACCCGGCCCCGTACCGGATATACAGTGCCAAATGTATATTCTATGGGATACGGGTATGCTGAGATGGGATATACCACAGCTTTCGAGGCTGCTGTTCCTATCCTGAAAGCAAGACATACTCATGAGGAACTGGAAGAGATACCCATCATTGATAAAGGCGGCCTGACACTGTTCGGCAGCAACTGGATGGTAATGGACGCAATCCGTGAGAACGATCTGGACAGGCTGGCGGCATATGTGGCCTGGGGATTGCTGTCATCACGTGGTTGGGGCGTAAAGATAGTGAATCCTGGCGGCGGCGAAGCATGGGGATTTGGCAAGAACGTATCAGGGCTGGACGATCCTGTTCCCAACTTTGAGGTTACGCCCAGGCAGATTGTCAGGCAACTGGCAGAAGCGAACGAGAAATTGAACCTTCCCCACAGCATACACCTGCACTGCAACAACCTGGGCAAGCCAGGTAACTACGAGACCACATTGGCAACTTTCGATGTTTGCAAGGACATTAAATCCAAGCGGGACCGTCAGTCACTGCACGTAACCCATGTGCAGTTCAATGCGTGGGGTGGAAACCACTGGGGCGATTTCGAATCAAAGGCAGAACCAATTGCCGATTACCTGAACAAGAACGACTTTTTGACAATTGATATGGGCCAGCTGGTGTTTGGCAGTGCTACCACTATGACCGCAGACGGTCCGGTGCAGTATGCCAATGCCAGGCTGCTTAAGGCTAGATGGTCAAACGGCGATGTGGAGCTTGAGGATTCGTCAGGTGTCACACCACTGGAATACCATCCGCAGAGCTATATCCACGGTATCATGTGGGCTATCGGACTTGAACTGGCCCTGCTGACCAAGGACCCATGGCAGGTCTTGATGACCACGGACCATCCTAATGGCGGGCCGTATGTTAACTACCCGATGGTCATGACCATGCTGATGAGCAAGAAGAGGCGAGAGGAAGAAATGGCAAAGATAGCTGAGAAGACCTTTGAGCGCACAAGCATTGCCGGCATTGACAAGGAACTGGACTGGTATGATATTGCTATCAAGACCAGGGCTACACATGCCAAGGTGCTTGGAATAGTAGAGCACGGAAAGGGCCATCTTGGTGTGGGTGCTGACGCAGATATCGCTATCTATGATATCAAGCCTGATGAGACCGATGCCACTATCGAGTATAATAAGGTGGAGGCTGCATTCAGGTACGCTGCTTATACTATCAAGGGCGGCGAGATCGTGGTAAAGGACGGCGAGATCACTGCTACACCTAAGGGCAAGACCTTCTGGGTGAAGTCTACCGCACCTGCTGATGGACATGAGCGGATGATGGAAGACCTGAAGATGAAGTTCAAGAAATACTATTCAGTGAGCATGGCCAA
>PYCK01000041.1 GCA_009649835.1 Candidatus Methanocomedens sp.
CATCAACTAACACCGGACTCGATACAATGAACCACACTGCAAAACCCCTGATGGTACTGGGAACAGGCTCACATGTTGGCAAGAGCATAGTAGTCACAGCCCTTTGCCGTATCTTTGCCGAACAGGGCTTTAATGTGGCACCCTTCAAGGCCCAGAACATGAGCCTCAATTCCTGGATAACAGACGACGGTGACGAGATAGGCATAGCCCAGGCCATACAGGCAAAAGCATGCGGCATCCCACCCACAGCAGACATGAACCCCATTCTGCTAAAACCCAAAGGTGACCGCCAGTCCCAGGTCATCATAATGGGCAGGCCGTATGCAGACCGTACAGCCGGTGACTATTACGAATCCATTGAAGACATGATGACGGTTGTCGAGCACGCATACAACAGTCTGGCCAAACAGCATGATATCATTGTGATCGAAGGGGCAGGGGGTGCCGCCGAGATCAACTTATACCACAGGGACGTGGTCAATATCGGCACTGCCAGGCTGCTTAATCCTCCCATCATCCTTGTTGGTGACATCGAGCGGGGCGGTGTGTTCGCCAGCATCTACGGCACCATGAAACTACTACCCGACGACATCGCACCGCTGGTCAGGGGCATTATTATCAATAAATTCAGGGGCGACCCCGCAATACTGGAACCGGGCCTCAGGGAACTGGAAAAACTGACCGGTGTACCCGTTCTGGGTGTCATACCATATACAAAACTATCCATTCCCTCAGAGGATTCTGTCTCGATCGCAGATAAGAAACAGTTATCCAATAGCGATAACGGCCTTGTGGATATTGCAGTCATAAACTTGCCAAGGATATCAAATTTCACAGACTTTGAGCCCCTGGAGCAATTATCGAACATAAGGTACATTGAGCCGGGTGATGACCTTGGCCGGCCCGATGCACTGATATTACCTGGTACCAAGAACACCATTGATGACCTGAAAGTGCTGCAAGATAGCGGCACAGATATCCGGATTCTTGAACTTGTACATGCTGGTATTCCGGTTATCGGGATATGTGGCGGCTACCAGATGATGGGCAAGACCATTACTGATAGTGGAATCGAGGGGAGCGGTGGGAGTGCAGCCAGTGTGGACGGACTTGGGCTGCTTGATATTTCCACGGATTTTTCAAAATATGAAAAACAAACTATCCGGACAAAAAAAACCGTAACAGGTAACGGCCCCATCCTGGGCAGGATCAACGAACAGCAAGTAGACGGTTACGAGATACATATGGGCATGTCAAGACTACATGGTAACACACCGGCCTTTGATGACGACGGTTGTGTCGATGTGACCGGATTAGTGTGGGGGACATACATGCACGGCCTATTCGAGAATGAGAACTTGAGGGATGCATTCCTGGAGTATCTCTATACCAGCCGCGGACTCAAGTACAGCAGGATAAAGGACAGGATCACATGCATAGACCCCTACCACCAACTGGCAGAGCACTTCCTGGCACATGTGGATATGGAAGCCGTTGAAAGCATGGTAGGCTCGTCGAAGAAATAGTGTGGCCGTCGAAGGTATGGTAGGCTGATCAGATATCGTTTACCAGACACGCCACGGCATACGCGGGGAAGACCTTCGAGATATCACTGCCATATTCTTCAGATAACAGGGTGCAGGTAAGTCCGGCATGCTTCGCCGCATCACGTACTATGAACTCGCCCAGTCCTGCACCAACCACAGTATTGATGCCGTGTAGTGATGCCAGTATCCCCAGTGCCTCTGCCAGTTCATCCCTCTGGTGGTAATAAACCTGCCAGGCAATATCCATAATATCCTCTGAATCCAGTTCTGTGATATCTGCACACACTACCCTGGCCAGGCGTCTTGCAGCATCTTTTTTGGTCTTTCCTGCGGTATCGGCTGTTTCGCATGTATAATCTTCCTGGCTGATATTCCCCAGCAGCAGGTTGGCGTCTGCGGTCTGGGCGAAAAGCTCTGAAGATAATCTGTAATTGTTACTGCCCAGTCCAATTCGCTCCATCAGGGCTGCAATATTAGTGCGGAGTATGCCCCTGTATAATAGTTCATGGCGCCCAAGCCGCTGGAAGTCTGTCGTACCGGCCAGGGGACGGCCGTGCTTTACCGGAATAAGGTCGGTAGTTGTGCTGCCCACATCAGCGAATATGCAATCACGTCCTTTTCCGGCCAGCAGGGCTGAAGCGGTCCAGTTGGCTGCGGCCAGTGACATGATATCGCCGCTTGAATCTATGAACTCGCCCCTGTTATTCAGGTATAGTGCGCCCTGGAATACGGCATCTACGGCTTCCATGATGAAACTGATACCTTGTTTTTTATCTGTAAAACAATCTGCCAGCTCCCCTGTCATGACCACTCCAACCTTTGCGGGTTTGAGGCGGTGTATAACTTCTCTTAATACTTCAGGCAGGCGGGTATCCTTCCACAGGGGAATATGATGTAGTTCAGTGATCTGGCCATCATGTGAAGCTATCTTGGTATTGGCGCCGCCGATGTCGATGCCAATGACCGGATTGTTCGGGTTCATACTTATCCCCATTATCTAATATATGTTATAAAACTGTTCTTGGTTACTAAAACACTTAAAGTAAGAAATGTCGGCAATTCTAGTAAGTTGAATTGTTCAGCATTCAGGTATCTTCATGGATTGCCTGCCCTGCGGGAGCGCAGATAACAATCACTAATCAGCTTTTGTTTCTATGGAAATAACACGCTTATCTACATTCTTTATCTCCATCCGTATATCTCCAACGTCGATAATGACTTGGTTTAACTTCTGGAGAATCGCACCGATTTTTAAACTAATACCTGCAATTGTCACAACCACACCGAAAACAGGGATCATATCCACCCAAACAGGCGAATTTATTAAGCCTGTAGCCTTCCCTAAAGCCCATACGGTGATAATAAATATCCCGGTCCATATCAGAATATCTGTGACATCTAAGTGATATCTTTTTTTTATTACAACCATTGCTTTCTATTTTAATGTTTAAAGTATTTGGTATTTTCTTTTATTATAACT
>PYCK01000004.1 GCA_009649835.1 Candidatus Methanocomedens sp.
CATCTATACTGTAAATGGACTGGTCTCAATGATAATATTAGAACTTGAACATGTATCAAAATCATACAATACTAAAAAGATTATTGACAACATATCTTTTTCAGTAGATCAGGGAGAAATATTCGGACTTCTCGGTCCCAATGGAGCAGGTAAGACCACAACCCTGCGAATGATGCTTGATATCATAAAACCAGAATCAGGAAATATCAAGGTATTCGGGAAAGATCTTGATCCTGGTTCTAAGGACAGGATCGGCTATTTACCAGAAGAGCGCGGTCTTTACAAAAAGTCCAAGGTTATTGAACTTCTGGTTTACCTGGCCCAACTTAAAGGAATGACAAAAACCCTGGCTATGGAAAATACTGTTAATCTCCTGCAGTCAGTTGAAATGCTGGAGCATAAAGACAAAAAGATCGAAGAGCTCTCCAAGGGAATGCAGCAAAAGATACAGTTCATTGCCACCATAATTCATGGTCCTGATCTTATAGTCGTAGATGAACCATTCTCTGGTCTTGATCCTGTAAATACCCAGATCATCAAGAACATTCTGCTCGAACAAAAAAAAGGTGGTAAGACGATCATACTCTCCACCCACATGATGGAACAGGCAGAAGCCATGTGCGATCGCATACTTATGATCAATAACGGCATGGTCGTCCTTAATGGGAAGGTCGGGGATATTAAGAATGAACACCGCAATAATTCCATTTTCCTGGAATTTGAGGGGAACCTAAGCTCACTTGAAGGACTTGACCAGATTGAAAAAATCATCCGGCATGGAACGTATATTGAGATATTCATAAAAGAGGGACATGATGTCCAGTCCCTGATCGAAGATATTGTAACAAGGGTCCGGATCCTGCGCCTTGAACAATCTACCCCGTCCTTGAATGAGATCTTCATTAAAATTGTCAAGGGGGTATCCAGTTGAATAAATCCCTAATGATAGCAAAATACGAGTTCCTGAAAACCATAAAGCGAAAAGAGTTCATACTGATGACATTAGGCTTCCCGCTTTTTTTTATTCTCATTATGTTAGTTCCCTTACTACTGGCTGGTACATCATCACCTGAAGATCTGAATCTGGGTTACATTGACAGATCAAATTCATTTGAATTCCCTGATGAGATCACAGTAAGAGGATCAATGATCTTTTCAAATGGAATTCCGGGAGTGACAAATAACCAGGAATTGGATGGCACGAATAATGAAAAATATCCAATTATAAAATTCACACAATATTCAGATGTTGCCAAAGCTAAACAGGACCTTGGATCCGGGACATTATCAGGATACCTGATCATCCCTGAAGATTACATCAAGACCGGAATTGTCGAATCATATGTGATGGGAAAAGGAACAGACATTCCCCAAGAAGAACTGTCTGAATTGATGGTAAACAACTTGCTTAAGGATAAGGTGGATGAAGATACCTTGCAGCGGGTCAAGGATCCTATAACATTTAAACGATTTTCTATTGAGACCACAGGTGAGGTCAGTGAAAAAGGACTATCCGATCTGCTGGAAGATTTTGCACTTCCATATTTAATCGGTATACTCCTGCTAATTTCAATTTTTACTTCCTCCGGATATTTACTGCAGAGTGTGGCAGAGGAAAAAGAGAGCCGGATAATCGAGATACTGTTATCCTCAGTAACTCCCATGGAAATGCTCACAGGAAAGATCGTCGGACTGGGATCGGTAGGACTGCTGCAGATAGCGATCTGGCTGTCAGTGGGTTTTGCAGGATTGATATATGTTTTTGCCTTATCTATCAATCCCTTTTTATTGATACTGTCTTTGGCATATTTCGTACTTGGATTTTTGTTATTTGCCAGTATGATGGGTGCTGTGGGAGCAATAAGCGGTTCTATGCGTGAAAGCCAGCAGCTTATTCCGATCTTCACTTTCCCGGCTATAGCACCCATGTTGTTCATGCAGGTATTGATCACCGAACCTGATGGTATGTTATCGATGTTCTTTTCCATGTTCCCGTTAACATCTCCAGTTGCCATGCTTATTCGTATGGGCGTGTCTGATGTACCGGCCTACCAGATTGCAATAAGCTTATTTATTTTAATTGTGTCTGTCTATTTCGTAATAATAGCCTCTGCCAGGTTGTTCAGGGTAGGACTGCTGATGTATGGAAAACGGCCTGCTATAGGCGAAATTATCAGGTATATGAAAACAGGTTAGAGGTAATAATTGAGGTAAAAAATGGAAGATGTACTATCCACACAAGACGTCGAAAAGACCTATCACCTTGGAAAACTTGCAGTCCCGGTACTTAAAGATATAAACATCTCTATTAAGCGCGGCGAGTTCGTTGCCATCATGGGTCCATCCGGCAGCGGCAAGACCACTTTAATGAACCTGATAGGCCTGCTTGACAGGCCCACCCACGGCAAGTTCTTCATTGACGGCGTGGATACCTCAGCCCTTTCTGACATGGAACTTGCCAGGATACGGGGCAAAAAGATCGGTTTTGTGTTCCAGACCTTCAACCTCATAGCCAGGTTCGATGCCCTGAAAAACGTGGAACTGCCCATGATCTACCAGGATGTACCAAAGGCAAAGCGAAAAGCCAGGGCCATAGAACTCCTGGAACAACTAAAACTGGAGGACCGTATGAAACACAAGCCTCCCGAACTCTCAGGAGGACAGCGGCAGAGGATCGCTATAGCCAGGGCAATGGTCAACAGGCCCGACATCATCCTGGCAGATGAACCCACAGGCAATCTTGATTCCAGGACAGGTGAAGAGATTATGGACATTTTCAAAAAACTTAATTCACAGGGTATAACAATTGTAATGGTCACTCATGAGCAGGATATTGCAGATATATGCCACCGGATAATAAGGATAAGGGACGGGATGGTAGTATGAAAATAATAAGGATAAGAGACGGGATAATAGTATGAAAATAACAGGGATAAGGGACAGGATAATAGTATGAAAATAACAAGGATAATCGGATGTTTATTAATATTGATAATGGTACAGGTCTCAGCTGCCGATACTGACATCACTGTCCGGCCATCTGTAATGGTGGATTACTCAGTGGACCCGGCATATCTTATGCCAGGGGATGAGGGTACAGTGACGGTCACACTGAATAATGCAGCAAAGGATTATTCCTATTCTGTATTTGTGGATAACAAGACCAAAGAAGAAGTCTTCGACCTTTCAGCCCAGGTACTAGACGCTTCGTTATCAGGAGATAGTCATATCCAGGTTACAAGCAATTCCTATTATGATGTGGGACTGCTTGGACCGGGTGACACTATAGACTTTACATATTCGATCAAGGTAAGCGAGGATGCCCCGGATAGTATCCGTTTTTTGGATTTTGTTTTCATTGGAGGAGGGGATATGTATGATGTCAAATGGAAGATTCCGGTGACTGTGGATTCTTCAGGGATAAAATTAATAAATTCTGAGGTTAGCAGTAAATCGGATTTTATTGTCCTGGATATTGCAAATGTAAGACCAAACACGGTAAAAGCAGTGACCATTGTTCCTGTAACAAATAATGTGGAGTTCCAGCCTGCCCAGTATTTCATTGGCACAATGGATTCTGACGAGATGTTCACCATCCAGTTCGATATCGAGCCAGAGGACGGTGTTGAGCAGATGGGAGTTAAGGCAATATTTAAAAACGGGAACAACTGGCATGAATCTGATATCCAGACCATCAATGTGAACAACTCAAAGCCCCTGATCGTTGTGGACAGGGATTCAAATCCCTGGCTGGTGTTCGGGATAGTGGGCGGCCTGTTTGCGGTAATAATAATTGTCTTTGTCGTGATGCGAAAGCGAAGAAGTTCCAGAGAAGAAATATGAAATTCTACGATGCCCTGGAATTTGTATTCCTGAGCTTTAGTGGTGAGAAGTTCAAGACCGTAATGTCAAGTCTTGGCATTATCATAGGAGTGGCAGCTATCGTGGTCATGCTCTCTGTGGGTGAGGGATTGGTAACCGGTGTTTCCTCTGCCTTTGGCGATATGGACCTGAACATGGTACAGGTCATACCAGGGGGTTTCGAGCCTGCTGGCGCTGGCAGACCCATGAAGAATGCAGTACTGGATGACAAGGATGTTTCTTTACTGGAAGGTGTAATAGGTGTTGAGAGTGTCTCTCCGCGCCGTTCTACCGGGGCCCTTATGGAGTTTCGCAGTGATGAGCGAAGCGTGGGTGTTATTGCCATAACACCATCAAAAGAATCAAAGATAGCAGATACTATCGAGGCTGGAAGGTTCCTTAGTGATTCGGACCGCAGCGGTATGGTGCTGGGATATGATATTGCCAATAAGATGTTTGATATGAAGATCAACCCCGGGTCACATATTATACTTACGAACAGCCTGACCAATACCAGTATTGATTATAAGGTAGTGGGTGTCCTTGAGGATGTGGAACAGATGTCTTTACTTGGAGGCAGTAGCAATTCCCAGATATATATAACCCATCCGAGCATGAAGAATTTTCTTGACATTCAAGAGTATTCATTTTCATCGATCAATGTCTGGGTGGAAGACCAGGATACGATTCCTGAAACTATTGAACGGATGGATAAAAGTCTCCAGAGGACCCACAGGAATGAAAAATATACTATCTTTGACCAGAGCGGGTTTCTGGAAAATCTAACAGATTTGCTCAACCAGATAAAATATGGATTGGGCGGCATAGGTGCTGTGGCCCTTGTAGTGGGTGGCATAGGTATTATAAATGTGATGATGCTTACTGTTACTGAACGGATAAAGGAGATCGGTGTCATGAAAGCAGTGGGTGCCAATAAAGGTGATATCAGGACATTGTTCCTGATCGAATCCGGCATACTGGGTCTGGTCAGCGGCCTTATCGGTGTTTCCCTTGGAGGGGGCCTGGCATACCTGATATCTGTCCTTGGGAACTTCCCCAGCACTGTGACCCTTACATCGATGTTAATAGGTCTGACCTTCGGGTTGGTCACATCCGTAGTAGCAGGTGTGTACCCTGCCTCAAGGGCGGCACGGCTGGACCCTGTGGAAGCATTGCGAGCTGAATAAT
>PYCK01000042.1 GCA_009649835.1 Candidatus Methanocomedens sp.
ATAAAATTATATATGATCTGGTGAATAGGATGTGTAAGGCTAACAGATCTTTAATTAAAAATGAGAATGGTATGGAACTACCTATCAATATAGTAGTTATGCTTGTGGTGGGAATGGTGGCCCTGGCTGCCCTCCTGGCTATTATTCCGGAAACAAAGAAAAACCTGGTAATTGAAGTGTTATCGGTCAATGACGTGGATGGGGTCACCGGTAATATCGACAATGGTGTAAGCTCTAATGTGACGGTTGATGTAATAGTGTATGACAGTGACAATAATCTGGTAGAAGGAGCTAACGTAATAATTACAGGCGGAGGCGGTATTGGTTCTATCAAGACAGATCCAACAGGACAGGCGACAGTTGATGTACATGATGTTTTCATCCGCTTGAACCAGGATTCCATAGACCTCGAACTGGTGGTTAAAGCCAACGGGTTCTATGACTACACAAATGAAGCTGCAATATTGATCACTTAGGTATGTTCAGGGACGAAACAGCCACCATGGGCCTGCCCATGAGGATGGTAGTGCTTACTATCGTCGGAATGGCAGGTCTGGCTGCTATGATAATGTTCATCGGCGACATAAACCTGGTGCCAAAAAGCATGCATGCCGATATCACTGGTATTGATAACAGCACAACAAGTAGTGTGTTACATGTCAACAACGGTACTAAGAACGTCACTATCAGTGTAATTGATGTAGATGGCGGGCCTGTGGTGGGCGCAACTGTGGTTTTCTATGGTTTGAATACTTCGGCTTCAGGTATAACTAACAGTAACGGAAATGCCCTGGTCAATATTAATACATCTTCTTTCAGTGTTCCAGGTGAAGGATACCTGAAACTGTCAGCTAAAGCCAGTGGATTTGTAGATTACAAGAACGATTTTGCACTAAAAGTGGTAGATAGTTAACGCTTCATCTATGAAGTGTCGGAGTGCCTGTTGGTCATTATGAACTTTGCTATCACAGCCGTAGCGAACAGTAGTGCCAGTCCGGTAGGATAATAAGTGGATCGTATGATGTCCCACCTGTCGGCCCAGACAAGGTAGCCTGTAGCAATAAGTGCAATGGATGCCACTATGCCTGAAAGTTCCACAGGTACCTTGATATTGCCTATGGATATCTTGTTCATATTCTCCTGGCGCTGTAATCTCTGTCTTGTGTCTTCCAGTTCTTCCCTGAGCGTTTCGATCTGTGAGCTGTGTGCATTGTTTATGGATTCCACTGAGGCAGATGTGTCTTTCTTCAGGCTCGATTGTTGTCCACCCAGTTCTTCGATCCTGCTACTGGCAGCCTGTAATTCCTGCCGCAGGGCATCCACGGAACTGTTAAGCTGTGTAAGTTCGTCAGACTTTATTGCGGCAAGGTCGCTTGTTAGTTTTTCAATGACATCATGCAGTTCTTTGAATTTAGCTTCCAGGTCATTGAATTCAACCTGCAGTTCCTCTATATCAGGGTCTGTCCACTGGATATTTTCAGATGATTCCTGAACAGTCCTGATGTAATCATCCTTACTGGTTGACAATCTCCGCTCAACTGCACGCAACCGCCTCTCGATACTTCGTACGCTCTGGTCAAATGACTCTATCCTTCCGTAAACATCTGTTTTTTCCATGGACTCAACCTGTGGGCAATCTTAAACATCAAAAGATAAATACTTTGTCCTCTTCTTTCGAATCCTGGTGTTAATTTGTGGAAAGATGAACATGGTATTGATACAATTCCACTAAAACTGGTGGTCTACCTGGTCCTGGTTGGAATTATTATTGCACTTACGGCAATTGGCCTGAAGAATGCAGGACCGCCAATGGATGGCGCCTTAATGGAGCGTCAGCTAGGGGGGGTTAAATCCGGTATTGAACTTATGCAGTCAGGATATGCCAGGGACCTGTCAGACCCGTACGCTGCCACCGGCAATATCAGGAGCTTTGACCTGGTGCTGCCTGAGCGCCTGGAATACCTATCATTCGGGGTGGACCCTGACCCTGACAACAATGGCATTCTCACAGATACGCCGCCGGGTCTGGTGACAGATAACGGTGACGTGATCTACTATAAGTTGAGGGGCGACGGCAAGAGGTTGATAAAGCTCCAGGATTCGATCCACATTCGTGAAGGCGAATTGGTAGAGGGCCGGTGGTTGTCCAGGTCTGTGGACGGACTGGGGCAGGCGGTTGTGCTCACCGGCGGCAGCCAGTCTGTGACTTTTGAACTGGTCTATGACAGGGGCACTACATACACACTTTCACACCTGAGAGATAATCTGAATGCGTATATTAACCCAAATAGTACTGGTGGGCTGTCCCATGGCTTGCTTGTATCGGTAAACCCGGATTCTTTCCCTGCTGATGATGTTACTGACGGCAGGGTTACGGTACAGTTGGTCGACAGCCAGGGCCGGTGGGTACATGAGATGGGAAGGACTGTAAACCTGACCAGCAGCAGGGGCAACCTCAGTATCGCGCAGTTGGTCACTAATGCCCAAGGTAGCGGCAGCGTGATGCTGACCTCTGGAGAACTGGGGTTGGGTGTGGTCACAGCACAGTCCCCTGGACTCCATAACGGAACAGGCGAAGTTGCATTCACACCGCCGCCTCTGGTAATAAAATTCAATGAATGGATAAATTCATCAACAAACACTGATCCTGACGCGGAACTGGTAGCCCAGTTCCAGATTGAACACAACACTCCTTATAGTGTCACCCTGACCGGATGGGCCACGGAAGCACACTGGCCCCTGATGCCGGAGGAGTGGGCCATCGGTAGTATCGAGATTGATGGTGTGGTACTGGATAAAATAGAAGTGACCAGCGGGTCAAGAATAGATGTGGCTTTCGGGGATGTGCTGCTTGATGCAGGCCACCATACCCTCAGGGTTACAATGATAAACGATTTCAATTATCCCATTTTTGGTGATAGGAACCTGTATGTAGAACAGGTGGAATTTTCTTGAAATCTGTTGGAAATTGACTTAAAACATAATTCCATACATTTTTAATTTTGGGTGTATGTGGATATGACCTATTTACCAGGAATCCATAAATATATGTTTAAACATATGTTTAACTATGACAACCAAAACAATCACTATCCGGGAAGATGTTTACAGGATGCTCTTGTCCATTAAGGGAACCAAGGAGAGTTTCAGTAATTTTTTTGAGAGGATGGTAATATCCAGGCGGAATTTGGATAAATTGAAAGAACTGCGTGGTTTTGTTGAGGTCAAAGACAAAGATGCCCTGTTGAAAGAGTTGTCTGAAAAAAGAGAGGAGATACGATATTGATCCTTGTGGATACCGATGTCCTTATCGAGATATTTGACAGGAATTCAGAAAAAGGTGATAAGGCACTGAAGAAGATCGAGAGGACAGGAGAAGATATCACCACCACCTCTTTGAATCTGCACGAGATCCTGTACGGTCTGCATAAATATACCGACCATGCAAAACTCGAAAGGATACTGGTGCTTGATGTTGTTGAGTTCACAAAGGATGATGCAGTTCTTTCCTCAAAACTCGAAGTCGAAACAGGGAAAATGGGGAAGAAGGTTCCCAGGTTTGATGCCATGATTGCGGCGGTTGCTATCAATAGGGGATTTAAGCTGTTTACTTTTAACAGGAAGCACTTTGAGGAATTCGGGGATTTGACGCTGGTTTGATTGGATTTTTTATCATTTGAAGTTCTCAGGCATGCGGTTGTGCTCACCGGCGGCAGCCAGTCCTTGTTCAATCATCAGGCAGAAGGCTAACTCATTAAGGATTTCATCGTATGAACTATCATCTGGCTGATTGTGTATGAAGTGAATCATCTGTTCTTTTGTTGAACCCATGATAAAAATACTTGATGAATTCTACGCCAGTTCTCCATAAGTAGTCTGGAAGTGTTGTTTTTCAAAGAGTTCTTTGAGGAGTTCTTTTCCATGAGGTTGTGGTATTTTTGTACCTTCTTTTTGAGCTGTTTTAAGCCAGAGTTCCATTGCAATTTTAACTTCTTCTAATGATTCTTCTTCGGTATTCCCGAAAGCAGAACATCCTGGTAATTCAGGGACGGTGGCTATATAACCCTCATCTTCCTCGCTATAAAAAATCTCTATTGCGTACTTATACATCGCTGCCATCTTCTTCAGTGAGATTATATTTATCTATAATCTTGGTCATATTGACTTTCACGAACCTTCTTCAAAAAATCTACGCTACTTGTGCCTTCAGGAATAATTCCTTTGAATTTTCCAACCATTTGCTCAGCTACATGCACACCTGTTTCTGGTTTTAATTTCTTCAGGAATTCCATGAGATTATATGCTTCCTGTATGTCAATAACCATTTTCAATCACTAAATAGATTATTTCATTTATGCTAGATAAAGCAATTCTATTGAGAAAATAACTTTTAAATATTATTTTTGCGCCACCTGCTCACTAACCACCGCTTCCGTCAATCTCGCGCCGTTGGTGTGTGATCGATTGAGTTTTCAGGTCAAGTTCTATTCGACCATCACTCCTTTATATGCTTCACATACTTCACCCAGCGCCTGGCATCTTCCAGCTTGTCCCTGAGCGCAATCTCATCAAAATCAGCCATCTTGATCTTACCCTCCTCCAGATCCCGCAAATCCATAATAGCCCTTACCAACCCGGCCGCCTCATCATAGAGCTGTTCAGCCTGGTCCCTGGTAAGTTTTGCCTTCTCAAGCCGCTCCTCATCAAACTTTTCCTTCTTATCCAGGAGGAGTATCAAACCTCGAACACAATTTTTTTCCTTATCTGTCAACCTTCTTTTCCTGGTTAATTTCCATACCAGATTATGCAGCTTTATTTCACGACCATCAACAGTAATTACTTCCGGCACAACCTCCCCCACCCATGCCAGATACCTGTGAAGTCCATACAGCATATGGTCACGCTCTTTCTGGGGTATGAGCTCCTCAATGTCAAACTCTGTTAAATCATCATCCAGTTCATTCATCGCCGAAAACCTCTCTGAAACATTCCATTTACTCCCCATCTCACAAATACGTCTGTGCAAGACGCATTGACATACTTATCTGGCCGGCAACATCATTATCTGTCACATCCCCGTGCCCGGGATACATCACTCCCACATCCAGCCCCAAAAGAAGCTTCAGCGATTCAACAAGCTGCTCCTGGCTGCCGCCGGTCAGGTCAGTGCGCCCGAAACTGCCGCCAGGGAATACAGTATCCCCTGTGAACAGTATCTTTGACCCGGCATGGTACAGGCTGATGCTACCTGGTGTGTGGCCGGGAGTATGGATCACTTCCAGGCTGCTGCCGTCCCCCAGGTCTATCAATTCTCCGGCACACAGCAGGCGGTCCGGTGTAAAACCGGCCCCATGAGCCCCGAACATTGCAGACACGTTCGACACATCATCATCCAGTAGATACATATCATCCTCATGCAGCGCCACACTTGCCCCAGTCCTCTGCCTTACTTCCTCCACTGCACCCCAGTGGTCATAATGCCCGTGGGTAAGGATAATGTTCTCAACCTCGTCAGGCTCCATTATTTCCGTTATCCTGTCCAGGATATATGATGCATTCATTCCCACATCGACCAGTACAGGTTTTTTTGTAACGACCAAAAAGGCATTGGCATCATAAGGTGAACTGTTGATCTGGTATACTTTCATGTCGTGCTCCATTTTTTTTAAAAATCAAATAATCGGGCCTGTCCTTTCTTTTCCGTAGTCTTACTTTTTCTTGCCTTGTTGCCAGTATGCCCAGTTTCCAGGCCGCCACCGAAATCCGCAAGTCCCTTTTGCTTCTCATCATAATCCAGGACAGATGCATCCACACCCAGTTCCCTCAGGATACGCTCCACAGGCGGAAGTATCTGTTTCTTGACATAATAATCAACATCAAGGGCAATATTATTCTCCTTCACATACTCAGGGTCCTCTGCCCTTTCAACAAACAGTCCGCTGCCAGCTGTTATCACAAAAGGTATCCTGTCCCCGATCGAGGGCACAAACCGTAAGCGCTTCCTCATTTTCTCCACAACAGTCACATGGGGCTGTTTGTTACGGTAACTCTCGGTCTTTTTGGTATATTTCCTTGTCAGCACCAGGTCATTTATAGCCGAAGGCTCGGCTGCAATATCAATATTCCGCACACTGCTGATGACCTGCCTGACATATGTAACAGCCTCTTCGACCCTGCCCTCCTTTAACACAAGTTCCAGTACATGGTTCAGGGTCTTGCTGGTAAGCTCACACCAGTCGCGCCTGACTGTTTCCATACCCTTTACCTTGATACTGTCAGACCAGCCTTTTTCCCCTGGTTCAAATACCCATACCGCATATCGCTTCTTAGCAATGAAAATGGAACGCCTGGAAAAACTCTCGAACTCCAGCTCCATCGGGTCAGGCAGTGTACCAGATACGATACCTGAGATCTTACGCCCTACTGCACCTGCATCATCCAGCGATATGCCTTCAGGTGACAACTTCACGAACACACTGTCAGTATCCCCGTACACCACTGACAGGTCGACCTTCCGTGCCGTATCCCTGTCCAGTCCTTTCTCTGCCAGTTCCGTATCCAGGTACGCCTGGTGGTTGATAATGTATATACTGCCGATCTGCCCTTCCACGACCTGCTTGGTGTTCAGGATGTTCTCCCTGCCAAAACTGGTCACTGAATTGGCCAGCGTGAGACTGTACAGTTTTGCCCTCGTGTAACCTGAATACCCGTAATAACTGTTCAGCAATATCTTCAGGGCATGTTGTGTGGCATCCAGTACCCGGGCTTCATCGCCTGAGGCATCTTTCATCCTCTGCTTGGTCTCGATGCGCTGGTTCAGCAATCCCTCCAGTATGGTCGGCACAATGCCGCGCTGAACGTCTGAGGATACATACTTGCCGCCCGAAGGGGTTACCACCACATCGCCATCAGGCACATCACCTATGATCTCAGTGGTATAGCACAGGTTGTGCGCCATCATGATGGTAGGATAGAGCGACTTATAGTCCAGTATGACCACATCTTCCAGCAGGCCCTTTTTTGGTTCCAGCACCTCGCCGCCTTTTAGTTCTTCACTTTTTACCCGGCGCTGGTGGGCCAGGTCGCTATCTGGCCTGGGCGCCATGACCCTGTTGTGGGAACGGTACTCCCTGAGCAGGATGTTCTCTACCATATTTGTCTGGCCGCCGTCCAGGATGTCCTGTATCAGGGTGCCGCTGACCCTGGATAATGCCATGAACCTGTCCAGCAGGCTTAACTGCTGCAAAAGGTCCATTGCCAGTTCAGCATCCCGCCTGGCATAATCGATAAATTTCCTGAACTTCTCACCTGTATCGTTCCAGTATTCTTCCATATCTGCCGGATTGACATCCAGCTTCTCCTTATCCAGCAGTTCCCTGGCAGTGTTTTTCAGCGTATATTGTTTCAGGCTGAAATCCCGCCTGATTATTGGCAGTACGTCCACAGCAACACGACCTGCCATATAGATTTTTGTCACATAACCGATCTTGCGGTAGAACACTGACCTGCCGTCACGGCCCATTGCCGATTTTATCTTGATCTTGCGCCCCGCCTCCAGGGTCTTTACCCTGTCTACGATATATGGAATATCGAAACTATTGGAATTGTATCCAACGAACATGTCAGGGTCGTATTCCCTGATAATCCTAAAGAAGCGCTCAAGCATTTCCACTTCATCAGGGAAGCTTTCAGTGTCGCTGTCCAGCCCCTCCGCTTTTTTTGACAACAGGACAGTAGTATTGCTGCCATTGAATTGCGGCTCGAATGTACAGGAAATCATTACAATAGGGGCTTTTTCAGGTACAGGCATGCCGCCGTCGATTGGCAGGCATTCGATATCGAATGCCATGTACTTTAACTGGGAATTTGGGATAATATCCACAGGTGTAATAGTATCAGCTACTATCTTGACCTGTGATTCCACCTCGAACAGGCTGATACCATTGAATTTATCACCTTCCAGCGGATTTGAGTCTGTCTCGACCCAGGACATGCCGCCGATACCCGAATCGATCATGAATCGGTTCCTGAACAGTATATCGGTCTCATATATCTCTGAGACCCCGTTCATCTGAAGGATGTCATCCCTTATGGCAGGTACGCCTTTTGGGTCCTTGAGGATGAGTTTTAGCATGGTGGTAGGTTTATTAAAATATCCTACGGGTTCATAGCGTTCTGTTAGTTGTACGTCAGTGACGTGTTCTGTGAACGTTGCTTTGATATTTTCTGCAAGTTCACCTGCCTTTCCAGGGTTATCGGGTTTTAAAAAGAAGTACGGTTTAAAGCCTGGTACAAAACAGCAAATGCTCTGCCCGGCTTCGTTCTTACCGTACAGGCGTATGACCGGGCTGCCCAGATCATCATAGGTATAGTCGGCATCCAGTATCTGGAATTTCATCTGGTCATACAGTTAATTTGGAATTGACTTAAGAGTTTCCAAAACAGGATGAATATTGGTGGGTATAATTTTAGAAATGTAGAAGCAGTATAAACAGAATTGAGGAATTCGGGAGTTATTCGGAGATACTATGATAGAACATCAGTTACTTATCTCAGCAAGTTTAAGGCCGATCAATCCCACGATTATCACAAAAACAAGTAATATTGCTACATTTCCATAGCCAGCATAAGCTGAAAATAGTGTATTGACAATAACAATCAGAATAATGAAAACCGCTACAGCGCCAACTGAGGAAGCAATCTCAATATATGTCTTTTTCATGGATCCTGATAAGGTTGTAATAACTAATAAGTTTATCTTCATTAATTGTGGATGGGAAAGGATAGTATACAAGATATAGCGCAAATCATATATATTAGTAACACGAATAGATATAATTGTAATACTTGGTATTACATAAAAATAGATTATTAATACAAACGGAGAGTGATGAAGTATGCCCGCAGAAAATGATTTGCCATCTCATGTAAGAACATGGGAACAGACAAACCCTAAAGCATTTGAAATATACAAGGAAGCATTCAATAAGAACCGGATGGCCAACATACCAGTACTCCAGGAGATTATGGAACCAATAGCACAAAAAACCGTTGATAATATTAATTCCCACCCGGAAGATCTATGGAAGATATTCAAACAAGCAGCCCATGAGCTTGAAGATCCCACCGATACGAACCAGATCATGGCACTGTATGATGCCGTATATGCAAAAATGGACCTATTGCAACAGAAAAAACTGGCATATCATATGGCATATTAGGGGTCATATTATCGTCTGATAGTCAAATTAGCGTATCCACTTCAAATCTATGGGTAATTTAAAAATTATCAGACAGGATTAACAGGATCGACAGGATATACTGCAATGTCAACATCCTGTAAATCCTGTAAATCCGGTCAAAATACCATGCTTTTTGAAGTGGATACAAATTACCTGGCTTTTCAGGTCTATCATTCCATTTTAAATAACAATTGAGGCCCCTCTGGGAGTAGGGGCCTTTTTCTTTTCCAGACCGGAGTAGATTCATTTTTTTGTTGTACTGAAAAATCGGGTAACGTAATCGTGTATTCCATTCATTCTTTTATTCATTAATCTACAAGATTATGTACTCAAGTTGATCCAACCGAAGAGAAGATTTTCTTGTCTTGATTTCCTCTGTTCCGGCTGATAATATATATTTTCAGATATTAGTATAAACCATTAATACTTTTATAATACCCATATGGAAAAAGTTTGTGTGATGATACCGGTTGCGCCTTTTGAACCCCTTTCAATAATTCAAAAATCAGTCGATTCACTGAAACAACTGGATACATCTGGTCTGGGCGTTAATATTACTTACATAATAGATTGTCCGGATGGACCTGACCATCGCACCCGGTACTTGAAGTCCGGAAACATTGGTTACCTGGCCCGGTTTGATACACGTGGGCGCAGGGGTGGTGCCATCAATGACGGCCTGGATGCTATCAGGGGACCGGATGGGATACTGGATGCCGATTACATTGCACTTTTTGATGTGGATAGTCGACCCGAACCCGATTTTATATTGAAGTGCATCGATGCCCTTAAAATGGATGCAAATGCCGTGATAGCAAGCGGCACACGGTACATCACTAACCAGGATTCAGGGTGGGTGGCCAGGATAATCGCTGCCGAATATTCTTTTTTCGCAGACGTGTACCGGCTGTATGAACGCTTTGACGGGTTCAAACAATTCAATGGGCTTATTGGTGTGATAGATGCAAGGGCACTTGATGGTACAAGTCTCAACGAAGATGTATACTGTGAAGACCTGGAATTCACGCAGCGGATGTACATCAGCGGCAAAAAACCTGTACTGGCAGAAACAAAAGTGGGTGAACAGGGGCCCACCAGCCTTAAAGAACTCTACAACCAGCGGATACGATGGATGTCAGGTGCACTGGAGGGAGTGGAGGAGAATATGGTGCGCTTCTACTCTGCCCCCATCCCTGTGAACCAGAAGCTGGCATGGTTTACGTCCATGACGCTACCCTTTGTTGCATTTTTGCTGACCCCCATTGTCCCTGTCTATGGATTAAGGCTCTGGTCAAAGGGGCAGGACCGTGTATTGTTCAAGACTGTGGGATTAGTGTTCCATGTATGGCTGATCAGCTTTTGCGGTGTGCAGGCAATATTGAACCGCATAAGAAGGAAAAAGACGGGATGGACCGATACTTCCCGTTCTGATATTTGATATTACAAAGTCCTGATTCCGTGAATACTACCTGATGTGTATACACAAAATGCCAGATTTTATCCTAACAATAGACTAATATAAAATAATGTAACATATATAAATTGAGAGAGAAAACATATATTACTACTTGCCGGGGGTTTTAGATGAATAAGACCATACAAGATTCACCACTTCTTTTCATGGAAAAAGAATTGCGACTAATTAGTCAGGATGCTTTGTTAATCTTTGATACGAAAGGCATTATTGTTGATGTGAACAACACAACAGTCCGGATTTTCGGGAAAAATCGGGATGAACTGATTGGAACACCTTTTATTGATCACTTTAGTGATCCGGTTGATGCAAACAATGCAGTAGAGCAAGTATTTGATACAGGAGAGGTAAGGGATTACGAACTGGTCATAGAAATGGGGGACGTACCCAATACCATTGTTGCATTTAAGATGTCGCTATACAAAGACCAGACAGGAAAGGTAACAGGGGCATTTGCCGCTGGCTATGACATCAGCCGACACAAGTGTGAAATGCTGGAAATGCATTACCTGCAGCACTACAACCGGGGATTGATCGAGACGAGCCTGGATCCTTTGGTGACATTTGACCGGGAAGGGATCATACTGGATGTGAACGAGGCAACGATACTTGCTACAGGCAGAGGAAAGGAAGAGTTGATAGGAACCCCGTTTGC